>NZ_PPXX01000020.1 GCF_021655075.1 Clostridium sp. Cult2 | reverse complement strand
TTTATGTATAATAAAAAAAGCGAAAAAGCATTAAAATATAAGGAACTAAGAAAAAGAAAGTATTCGTGAGTTTTTGTCCAATATTAAGGGGTCAATCCGATATTGGCTAGCAATAAGCTTGAAATCTCGTGGTCTATGCAAGTCCTGACTAACTAAAAAGTTATTTATGTCATTTTCTAATTTATTCTTTAAATATCCCACAATTGCTTTAATCATCATTGTTTCGCTACCTTCAATAATTAGATATGGAGATATACACTGAAATAATTCATTCCAAGTTACCATACAATTTTGTTCACACGAATGTGATGTATAGTAATCGTCTTTTTTGTATGCTGAAAAGCATAAAGTCACTTCAATAGAATCTTCTCCTTGTGAAAGGTGTTCAGTTCCAGGAGGAGGAGTTATGGATTGCTGCCTCAATTGTAATTCTAAATGTTCAATTTGTTTTTTCAAGTCCAATATTTCCTTCGTAGATTCAGCACTTGTTAGATTATCTGCTTTTATCCATCCGACAGCGGGGAAATTTTTAATTAATTTTATCATACTTCTTGAAACTACGCTTCCAAGATCCTCGGGACTAGTCCAGTATTTAATCATCTTTGTTTGAGCGAGTTTTCTAAATTGCTCAAGTTTAGATTTGTTTTCTGGATTTTGTTCTGATTTACTACTAATAATATCTCCAGGACTTCTATGAAGAAATGATATGATAGGTTTTTGTGTTTCTAAAGCATATCTAAATTCTTGTTCAGTGTAACTTATACCTTCATCATTACAGGATCCGTACCGTCCCCCGATAATTAAAATATAATAATCACAATCATCAATAACTCTTTTTATTAAACTCAACTGATCTTCATTAGATGCAGGAAATAATTCCATACCTGCTGGAATACAATCAAGTTCTAAAAGTGCTTGCATAACTTCTTTCCGCTCTTCTTGCAAGTCTTCAAAAGTCGAACTAACGAAGACTTGATAACGCTTATCCAAAATTTCCACCCCCTATTTCATCAAATCATCATTCAACCATAAACTTGGATTTTTCATACTTACCCCATCGTTATAGAATTTTGGCCTTTTATTTTGTTTATGGTATTTATAATCTTCCTTACTATTTTTAGGCCAATTAGCTTTCCAATCTTCGTATTGTTCCTCAGATAAATAAATTGTTCACGTTGTTCTTTCCATAACTTAAGAAAGTGATTTAAATAGATACCTTCTTCTCCTGAAAAATAAAGTGCATATTTCTTTTCTTTCAAATCATATTTATCATCTATAATAAATTTCCAAAAGCTATCTTAATACCTTCTAACTAGATATATAATATCATAAAAGTGATTCTATAAAAGTAAAATAAATGAAAAGTAACTTTGTTTATAAAATAAATACCAAAATGTATTATCAGGAATGAAAGGGTAGTATACCCAATAAAATTGGAATAAATAAGAACCTAATAAAATAAAAGTATGATTTAAAGAGAATAAGATTAATTCAAAGTAATATCAATATCTTTATGAAGCGGGATAATAAGTATAGAAATTAATAATTACACCAGAAAATTTGGGAAATTGGAAACACCAAGATATATGAGAGTTTGGTGGTAACGAAAGAACTGAAGATGAAGGACTATAAGGAATGGGTAAAGCTAATGAATCAGATAGATATTATAATTGATAAACGGATTAAGCATATGATTGTATATAGTTTGTAAAGAAGCACCTTTAGAGGGTTTTTTTTCTATGCCCTAAATAATAAAACTATGATATAATACCTTTAAAGATAAAAAGCAAAGCTTTATAAAATGGAGGTCATTATGGGTTATAGTTATGATAAGTTATGGAAGTTATTAATTGATAAAAAAATGAATAGGGAAGAACTTCGAAAAAGAACTGGCATGTCCTCTACTACTCTAGCCCGTATGGGTAAAGATCAGAATGTCAGCCTAGATGTATTGGGAAGGATATGTAAAGAATTAGAATGTGATATAGGAGATATTATTAGTTATAAAGAGGAGTAATAAGAAGCAATTATTAACTAAAATGTTTATATAGATATATCTTAAATTAGCAATCTAAGAAAAAAACAGGAGGAAGAAAATTGGACACAAAAACAATCAAAGATTTAGAAAAAAGACTATGGGATACAGCAGATGAATTAAGAGCAAATACAGGTCTTAAATCATCTGAATATTCCACTCCTATTTTAGGACTAATATTTTTGAAATTTGCAGATAGTAAATATAAAGAATTTGAAAAAGAAATAAATACAGAATATGAAAAGCTTAAAGGTAGCAGAAGAGAAAGAAATATTGAAGATATAGCAAAGGAAAAATGCGGATTTTATTTGCCTAGTGAATCTAGATATGATTACCTCTTAAACTTAAGCGAGGAAGAAGATATAGCAAATAAAATAAAAGTTGCCATAGAAGGAATAGAACAATATTCCCCAGAATTAGTAGGAATTCTTCCTAAAGATAGTTATCATAATTTAAGTAAAGAAGATAATAATAAAGTTTTAAATAGATTACTGAGGAATTTCAATGATATCCCAACAGGTATAGAATCTGATATATTTGGAGAAATATATGAGTATTTTTTAGGTAATTTTGCCTTAGCAGAAGGACAAGGTGGGGGAGAATTCTTTACCCCAAGGACAGTTGTACAATATATGGTAGAAGTATTAAGGCCAACAGAAGGAAAAATTTTAGACCCAGCATGTGGTAGTGGAGGTATGTTTGTTCAAACAGCCCATTACATGAAAAGACAAAAGCAAAATGGTAATGATATTAATTTAAGAGCTTATGGAGTAGAGAAAACAGGGGAAACTGTAAATCTTGCCAAGATGAACTTATTTCTAAACAATATCAGGGGAGATATTATAGAAGCCAATTCATATTATGTAGATCCCTATGATTCCTATGAAAATTTTGATTATGTAATGGCAAATCCACCTTTTAATGTGGACAATGTAGAGCTAGATTTAGTAAAAGGGCAAAAAAGATTTAACAAATATGGGATACCACAAACTAAAGGTAAAAATCCAAAGGTTCCAAATGCGAACTACCTATGGATAAATCAATTTGCCACAGCACTAAATGATAAAGGAAGAGCAGCTCTTGTAATGGCAAACTCAGCATCAGATGCAGGGCATAGTGAAAAAGAAATAAGAAAGGCTTTAATAGAAGATGGGATAATATCTCAAATGGTAGCATTACCTTCAAATATGTTTATCACAGTAACACTACCTGCTACCCTTTGGTTTTTTGATAGAGCTAAGGAAAATAAAGATGAAATACTATTTATTGATGCAAGAAATATATTTACTCAAGTAGATAGAACACTTAGAAAATTTTCAGAAGAGCAAATTAAAAATTTAGCCATAATAACTAGACTTTATGATGGAGATTCTGAAAGTTTCTATGAACTAATAAGAGAATATGAAAAAAATAGAGATAATGCAGAAATAGAAGAAGAAAAGAAGTACTTCCAAAAACAAATAGATTGGCTATTAGAAAAATTTCCAGAAGGTAAATATGAAGATATAACAGGACTATGCAAAGTAGCAAAACTTGAAGGAGAAGATGGAATAATAGATCAAGACTACTCATTAAATCCAGGTAGATATGTAGGGGTAGTAATAGAAGACGATGGAATGACAGCGGAGGAGTTTAAGGAAGAGATTTTTAGTTTGAATAATGAGTTCAAGAAGTTAAATGAAGAGGCTAAGGAACTAGAGAAGAGGATAGAAGAAAATTTGGATAAATTGGTGATAGAATATGAGTAGATGGAGAGAGGTAAGGTTTGGTTCATTTGTTTTTTTAAAAAGAGGATACGATTTACCACTTAGCCAAGCAGAAGATGGTGAATTTCCAGTAGTTGCTTCTACTGATTTGAGAGGTACTCATACGGAATATAAGGTAGAAGGACCTGTGATTACATTAGGTAGGTCTGGTTCAATTGGTCATGTTCAATTAATAAATGAAAATGCATGGCCTTTAAACACTACTTTATATGTAAAAGATAATAAAGGTAATAATATATATTTCATCTATTATTTTTTAAAAACAATAGATTTTGAAAGATTTAATTCGGGGGCAGGAGTTCCAACTCTTAATAGAAATCATTTAAATTCTTTGAAAATCAAAATCCCAGACCTAGAAACCCAAGAAAAAATAGCAGATGTTCTTTCAACCTATGACGAATTAATAGAAAACAACAATAGAAGAATAGAAATATTAGAAAAAATGGCAGAGGAAATATATAAAGAATGGTTTGTTAGAATGAGATTTCCAGGCCATGAAAATACAAAATTTGAGAAGGGAATACCAGAAGGATGGGAAGTTAGGAAAGTAGGGGAGATAATAGATAAATTGGAATCTGGGAAAAGGCCTAAAAATATATGTGAAGAAGAAAAAATGGTAGTTAGTTTAGGGGCGGGAGATGTTAAAAGTTTAGGAGAATATAGTAATAGTGATGAATATTTGATTCCCTATAGTTTTTTTAAGGGGCTTAACAGGGGTGTAGTAGAGAGCAAAGATATTGCAGTCTATAAGGACGGAGCATACACAGGAAAGGTTACAATGTTTAGGGATGATTTTCCTTATAAGGAAATAGCAGTAAATGAACATGCGTTTTTAGTAAGATGTAAGGATGAAAAGCTACAAAATTATTTATTATTTACATTAAAACAGAAATCATATTATGAATTAATACAGGCCTTAAGTATGACATCAGCACAACCAGGGATAAATCAATCTAAATTTAAAAATATAAAGATTGAAATACCTAATAAAGAATTAATTAATAAATTTCATGATATAACAGAACTGCATTTGAGAAAAATATTTAACTTAGCAAAACAAAACAAAAACCTAATCAAACAACAAGATTTACTACTACCTAGACTTATGAACGGAACTATAGAGGTAAAGTAGAGGGGGGATATTGTGGGAAAGATCTTAACTGAAGAAGGAATAGAAAAAGCTTGCATAGATAGACTTTGTCCTGATAAGTATGATTTTATAAATGCCTATTCTGAATACAATATAAATACTCAGATTGAAAATATTAAATCCATTAATAAAGGTGGAACAGGAAGAGGCACATTAAAAGAAGTGATATTATCAGATATATTATTCAGTAGCTTAAAAGAAATAAATCCACAAATACCAGAAGATATACTAAAAGAAATAGTAGAAAAACTTAGAACATATATATCTAACAAAGATTTAAAAGATATTAACTATGAAAATTATAATTTAATAAAAGATGGTATAAGAGTAGAGTATGAAATAAATGGAGAAAAAAAGCAGGACATAGTCCGTCTTATTGCATTTAACAATGTCTATAGAAATAATTTTACCATAGTATCCCAAATGTGGATCAAGGGAGAATTTGGCTATAGAAGACCAGACTTAATACTATTTATAAATGGACTACCTTTAGTCTTTATTGAGCTTAAGAACTCCGATGTAAAGCTAAAAACTGCCTATGATAAAAACCTAAAAGACTATATTAGAGATATTCCACAATTATTTTTCTTTAACCAATTCTGCGTATTATCTAATGGAACTGAAACTAGATTAGGCAGCTTTACTGTAGGATATGAACATTTTTTTGAATGGCTTAGGTTATCAGAAGATGATAAAGTTGATAGAAAATCTATAAAAAAATCAGGTACAAGTATAGAATATCTATTAGATGGACTTTTTGACCATGAAACTTTATTAGATTATATAGAAAACTTTATTTTATATGAAAATAAAAGAGAAAAGATAATAGCAAAGAATCATCAATTCTTAGGTGTTAATAATGCAATAGAAGCCTTTAAAAATAGAAAAGAACTAGATGGGAAACTAGGAGTCTTCTGGCATACTCAAGGAAGCGGGAAATCGTATTCCATGGGCATGTTTGTAAATAAAATAAATAGAAAGATAAAAGGTAATTTTACATTCTTAATGGTAACAGATAGGGTAGATTTAGACGATCAATTATATAAGAACTTTTTAAGAACAGAAATTATAACTGAGGAAGAATCAGCACAACCTAAAAACAGTGAAAAGTTAAGGGAGTATTTAACTACAAACAAACCCTTTATATTTACATTAATTCATAAATTTAGATACGATAAGGGCAAAAAATATCCTGTTTTATCAGAAAGAGATGATATTGTAGTAATAGTAGATGAAGCCCATAGAACTCAATATAAGGATTTAGCAGAAAACATGAGAATAGGTTTACCAAATGCTCAATATATAGCCTTTACAGGTACTCCTTTACTAGGCTCAAAAAGACTTACTAATCAATGGTTTGGTGATTATGTAAGTGAATATAATTTTGCTCAATCTATAGAGGATGGATCTACAGTACCCCTATATTATTCTAGAAGAGTCCCAGAAGTAGCACTTATAAATACTGATTTAGATGATGATTATTTAGAAATAATTGAAAAAGAAAATCTTACTAATGATGAAGAGGAAAGACTTGCAAAATATTATGCTCAAACTAATGAAGTTCTAAAAAGGGATGATAGATTAGATAAAGTGGCTAAAGATATAGTAAAACATTTTCCAAATAGGGGATATCTTGGGAAAGCAATGGTAGTCTCGGTAGACAAATTTACTGCTGTAAAAATGTATGATAAGGTACAGTATTATTGGGAAGAAAAGCTTAAGGGTTTATATATGAAAAGGTCTGCTACTAAGAAGGAGGAAGAAAAACTTAAGATAAATAATCAAATCAAGTATATGAAAAATGTAGAAATGGCAGTTGTTATAAGTGAAGATAATGATGAAGAAGATAGGTTTAAAAAGGAAGGACTAGATATAAATAAACATAGGGAAAGAATGAATCTAATAGATGAAAATGGTCATGATATTGAAGATAATTTTAAAGATCCAGATCATCCTCTCTCTTTAGTGTTTTTATGTGCCATGTGGCTTACAGGTTTTGATGTGCCCAGTGTTTCTACTTTATATTTAGATAAGCCAATGAAAGGGCATACTTTAATGCAGGCTATAGCAAGAGTTAATAGAGTATATCCAGGGAAAAATGCTGGTCTAATAGTAGATTACCTAAACTTGTTTAAATCTATGAAATCTGCATTAGGCGAATATGCAAATCCTGACAATGAAGGTGAAATGCCAGTAAAGGATATTGCTGCTATGCTAGATCTATTAGATAATACAATAGATGAAGCAGTTAAATTCAGTAAAGATTTAGGAATCTTATTTGATGAAATTATAGAAACTGAAGATGCATTTCCAAAAATTGAATTATTTGAGGAGTACCTAAATATTTTACTAGACAAGGATGAAAATAAGGAAGAGTTTAAGATTTACTCCAATTTATGTAGAAATATTTATGATGCCAGTAAGCCTGAAGTATTTGAAATAGGATGGGAAAACAAATATTTATCCCCTATTCTTTACTTAGACGATATGATAAAAGCAGCAGTTAGAGATGAAAATATTGAAAATGCTAAAATAGAATTAAGTAGAACCCTAGATTTAAGTGTTAAAGCTGAATCTATTCAGGAAGAAGATAAAACAGATGAATATGAAATAAAAGTAATGAGGACATTGAAACTTTCAGAAATAGATACAAACGATATTAGAAAGAAAATAGAAGAATCTCCTTATAAAAATATTGAAATCCAAGAATTGAGATCTTTTATAGAAGACAAGTTAGAGAAACTATTAAAAGATAATAAAACAAGAGTTAGTTTTGCCGAAAGATATAAAGCTATAATTGACAATTATAATGCAGGAAACTCAACTAATGAGAATTACTATGAAGATTTAATTAATTTTGTAGATGATTTAAAAGAAGAAGACGAAAGACATATAAAAGAAGGATTAACAGAAGAAGAACTAGAATTATACGATTTGCTGAAAAAAGAAAACCTAACTAAAAAAGAAGAACAACAGGTTAAATTATCAGCTAAGAAACTATATGAAACTATAACAAGTAAGGGCAATGGAACAGATGTTATAGATTGGTATAAGGATGGACAACCAAGACAAATAGTAAGGTCTAGAGTTGAAGATGTATTAGATAATTTTCTTCCGGAATCCTATACTAAAGAATTGTTTAATATAAAAACAGATATTGTCTTTGCTCATATAGTAGAAGAGGCTATGAGAGGCAGGTCGTATGCTAGTTAGAAAAGGGCATTATTGTAGAAATATGCAAAGCATTTTGGAATAAATATGAAAAAGAACTTAGGATTTCAGGAGATTTATTTTATTCTTGGCAGTAGGATATCAGATGGGCTGCAATTGAATTAAGAAAGAGCAAAAAAATGAAATCAGCTGAATTGAGTGAAAAAGGTGTTTCGGAGTTAGTTTAAGAAAAATTCACTGAATATTTAAATTTATGGTGGTGTGAAAGGAGAAAAACTTTATATGGAATTAGGAAATTTAGAGAGAATAGAAGATCTAAGACTAGTATGGAAAAATGAAGCCTATGATTTTACACCATGGTTAGCAGAGGAAGACAACATGAATATATTAGGGGATACGATTGGTATTGATATTTCAGAAATTAGTACTGAATCTCCTGTTGGTGGATTTAGTGCAGACATTGTGGCTAAAGAAACTGGGACTGATAGAATTATTGTTATTGAAAACCAATTAGAAGATACCAACCATGATCATTTAGGTAAAATTATAACTTATGCAAGTGGAAAAGATGCTAGTATAATTATTTGGATAGTAAAAAATGCCAGAGAGGAACATAGAAAAGCAATTGAATGGTTAAATGACCATATGGATGAAAATATTGATTTTTTTCTTGTTCAAATAGAATTATGGAAAATTGGTGATTCACCTTTTGCACCTCGTTTTAATGTATTAGAACAACCAAATACTTGGGCTAAGGAAATTAGAAAGATATCTCAAGAAATGTCTGAAACCATGGCATTTAAATTAGACTATTGGACTGCTTTTAGTGACTATGTTTTTTTAGATCCAGAGTTTTCAAGATTATTTAATAAAAGAAAACCATCTACAGATCATTGGTATAGTGTAGGTTCGGGGAGTTCGGAATTTCATTTTTCTTTTTTGCTTAACACAGTAAGAAATATAATTACGGTTGAATGCTATATTCCAAATAATAAAGATTTATTTCATCAATTTTATTCTAGTAAGGAAAAGATAGAGAATATTATTGGAATTGAGTTAGATTGGCGGGAATTACCAGAGAGGAAAGCAAGTAGGATACTGGTTGAAAAGAAAGTAAATTTAAAGGATAGAAACCAATGGGAAAAGCAATTTAATTGGATGAGGGAAATTGGTATTAAATTTTATGATGCGTTTAAATCCTTTGAGTAATTTAGTATTTTAAAAGGGTGGAAAACTTGAATAGATTAATACAAGTAAATATAAATGAATATAACTAGTGATATTAATATTAATTTGAATTTTGAAGAGGAAAAGCATATGAAATATTATAGAAATAATGTATTCACAGATAATTAATAATTGCTGAAAATGATTACAAAATCAAACAATTGAATGAAAGGGAGGAGCAAATAATGAGTTCGAATACCTTTGAACTAACTTTAAGGGCTGCTTCAAGTCTTCCAATGGTATACATAGACAGAGAGAAATTTTTATATAAAGAGCTGATTAAGTATTACCCAAAAGAACAAGTTGAAATTGCTATAAAAAATAACCCAGCTTACGCAGGAATTCAAGTTTCTATGATTAATAAAATTGCTAGACATTGTATTAACTATGAGACAAATAAAGTAAGCTCCATCTCTTTTGCAGCAGGATTACCTGGTGGATTTGCAATGGCAGGTACAATTCCAGCTGACATAACCCAATATTTTGGCCATGTACTAAGAATCTTACAGAAACTAATATATTTGTATGGTTGGGAAGAATTAGTAAGTGATGATGAACCATTTGATGATGAAACTAAAAACTTATTAACATTATTTATAGGAGTAATGTTTGGTGTTAATGGAGCTGCAACGACTATCACGAAAATTTCAGCTTCAGCTGCACAAAAGGCGAGTAAATCTTTAGCAAGCAAAGCTCTTACTAAGGGAACTATATATCCAATGGTAAAAAAGATAGCTCAAGTAATAGGTGTTAAAATGACAAAAGAGGTATTCGCAAAAAGCGTGTCAAAAGTAATACCTGTTGTTGGTGGGATCGCTTCTGGAGGATTGACATATGCAACATATAAGCCAATGTCTTATAGATTAAAAAGATACTTAGAAAATTTAAAATGGTGTGATCCAGAATATTATAATTCTACGCTTACTTAGTACTAAAACGGTAATATAAACTTCAATAACTATAATAAACACTAATTAATCAAATAACCCAAAACCATAAACCTTGCAAAACACCCATCCAAAAACAGAATAAATCCATAAAAGTCGAGTGGGAGTAGTACACAATGAAACGATCGATAGTGAAGGTGAATTGTAGGTACTACCCCTGTTAGGGTTAGGGAGGCTTGTACCGACTATAGGGAGGTAAAAGCACGCAACCTACGGGTAGAATAGTAAACAAAAGCCTTATAATGGCTAGAAGTACCTGTTATAAGGCTTTATATTAACCCATCTCATCAGCTAATTCATATATTTTTACCTTTTCCTCTTCACTTAATAAATGATCTATTATATAAGCTATTAATAGTATTCCAGGGATATTTACAATTAATCTAGTTATTGCAAACTTAGAGCCTAGGGATGATAATTCAAATAAGAACATTGGAATCTTTGTGGTAGACCAAGCTCCTATGAAAATCAATATATTTGTTAGCTTTACACCCTTTTTCATCAATACAGCAGCCACAGGAAAGGCACCATATAATGGTCCAGCTGCTGCAGAACCTAAAAACATAGATAAAAGTATGCCTTTTATTCCAGAGCCTTCTCCCATATATTTTACCATTACATCCTTAGGCACCCAAACATCTAATAGTCCCATTAAAATAAATACGGGGGGGATAACCATCATCATCTCTTTAAAGCTTATCTTAACAGTATCTACTGCTTTTAAACCTATTTCCTGATTCCACATATAAGTTGTTAAAATAACAATAGAGGCTATGATAAAAGTCATATATTTTCTTAATATCTTCATATTAACCCACAACCTTTCCTATAATAATTGCTACAAATAGTGAAAAAATAAAGGATAAGATATTTCTAAGTATGGTAATTTTTTTACCAAAAAACTTTACTTCCACCGGAATAGTCATAACTCCCACCATCATTAAAGATGAAATAAAGGCACCTAATTGCATATAACCTGCCCCATTTTTTAGTAGAATAGCTGCAGTAGGAAAGGCTACAAATCCAGGGATTAGAGTTATAGATCCAACTGCTGCAGCTAGTATCACTCCAAACCATCCTGAAGAATCTCCCATTATTTTACCTATGATTTCAGGATTTAAAAAGGCGATAATAATTCCCACCGTGGTAACAATACCTAATAATTGAGGAAGTATGTTCTCAAAGGACTTCCAAGCCTTTTTCAAAGATTGTTTGGTTTTTTGTTTGTCCTTACAATAAGACAATAAAACTAAGGATATAGTCAATAAATAAAGAATTTTATTTTGCATATTTTCCTCCTTTATTATCTAAATCGGAACATAAATCTATTATTGTATCAATTCTAGATCTTCTATATTTTAATAAATCTAATCTTTCCTTTAAGACCTCTAAACCTTTAGTTGTTATAGAATAAATTCTTTTCTTAGGGCCTTGATTACTTTCTTCCCAATAGGATTTTACAAGTTCTTTTTTTTCTAAGTTTCTTAAAGCACGATAGATAATTCCTATATTTGTATCTTCTTCAATTAAATTATAATAGATTAATTTATCCATTAGCTTGTATCCATAGGCATCTTTCTCCTTTAAAAGGGCTAATAAAGATACTTCAATTAACCTTCCCAATCTGTACATATTCTGTCGCTCCTTTACTATATACAATTATACTATATACAATACACATATAGTTAATTTTTGTCAAGTATAAATATATATATTAACAAACAGAATAATTTCGTTACTATATATAAGTAAGCAATTACATAAGGAGAGCGAAGATGAAAAAAAATGAAACTATAACACGTAAGACAAAGGAAGAAATATAGCTACAAATATTAGATTCTGCCATGAAGAAATTTATTATCTTATTTCTAATAAGAAATTGAATTCCCATAATAAATTGTTTTAATATTAACAATGTGGGTATAGTATAAGTATATATTCAATAAAACTGAAAGGATGATAGCTAATATGAAGATCATGGATGACAAGGTTGTAATAGTTACTGGTGGGGGAAAAGGTATTGGATTTGGTATATCTACTGCATTTGCGAAGGAAGGGGCAAGTTTAGTTATTACAGGAAGAACCGAATCTACCCTAAAAAATGCCAAAGAAAATTTAGAGAAGAACTATGGTATCAAAGTTTTAGCATTAACAGCTGATGGATCGAAAATGGAAGATGTAAAAAATGTAATAGATAAGACTATAGAGGAATTTGGCAAGATAGATACTATTGTAAACAATGCTCAAGCCTCAAAGTCAGGAGTACCCTTAGCTGACCATACAATTGAGGATTTTAATTTAGCTATTTATTCTGGCCTATATGGTACATTTAATTATATGAATTTGGCATTTCCATATTTAAAAGAAACTAAAGGCTCAGTAATCAATTTTGCATCAGGAGCAGGATTGGCTGGTAGACCTGGACAATCATCATATGCAGCTGCTAAGGAAGGAATTAGAGGATTGTCTAGAGTAGCTGCTACTGAATGGGGAGAATTCGGCATTAATGTAAATGTTATATGTCCTTTAGCAATGACTGAAAGCCTAGTTAAGTGGAAAGAAGAATATCCCGAGTTATATGCAAGAACAATACAAGGGATACCAATGGGTAGATTTGCAGATCCAGAGAAGGATATTGGAAGATTGTGTATATTTTTAGCTTCTGAAGATGGAAAATATATAACAGGAGAAACTATAACAGTACAAGGTGGAAGTGGCTTGCGTCCATAACTATAAATAATAAATGCCCCTATTTAAAGGGGCTTTTTACATAGCGACGATATAAAGTTGAAAAATATAACTTATGTAATTGATTAAATAGATAATAATAGAAAAATAAGCTAAGGCGTTATTATATAATAGTGCCTTAGCTTATTAATATATTAAAATATTATACTTCTTGTGCATTTAATATTATAACATTGTTTTCATTTTCAACAGCTAGATTTTTTAGTAGATTTACTCTTCTGTCCCCATAGGATTTATGAATCTCTACTATTTCAAAAGTATATCCTTCATCTAATTTTTCCATGATTTGTTCCTGAAACCATCCTATGTAAATGCTAACTCTATCGTTTAAATTAAAACTTACTCCTGAACCCTGGTAATTAGTTTGACCTATAAATATATCTTTGTTTTTAATATTCCATACTGAATTATTGGTGATAATATTTTTAGTTTTTTGGTCAATATCCTTGTATGCTACGAGTAAAACCTTATATGTTGCTTCTTCACGACTAACGATATCTATCACCCCCCTTGTACAAATAGTTTTGAATTTTTTATACAAGCTCCACTATGTTAATTATATAACAATATTGTGAAAAATTCAACAATAAATCCAAAATTTGATAACATAAAGTTATTGTGAAATAATAATTGAAAATAATATGGTTTAAAAGGTACATCTTTAGATTATTTAGATTATAGGGTTTAAACTATGAGGAACCAGGTTATATAGCATGTATACAGGAAGTAATACTGTGTTACATATATATCAAAGCTGTTGGAAATAAAAAGATTTTTTATTTTATTATGATATAATATATACCGTTATGAAATTTAAGAAAAGGAGAATAAGAAATGAAAAAACTTAATAAAAAATCAAAAATTGCAATAATACTTATGATAAACATCCTTATATTAAGCTTATCTGGTTGTGCTCAAATCAGAGACAAGCTAAAAACTATGAAGGGTGAATTAGTAGGTATACATTTTACCATTTCAGCTTTTGATCACTATGCCAATAAAACTTTAGAAGTGGATGGAAACAAAGTAACAGTAGGAGTTTTAGAGAATGAAGCTAATATTGATTCCTCTTCTACAGGATATCAATCCGGTGTATTGGAGATAACTGTAAATGGAAAGCAAATGTTTCAAGTGGGAAATACAGTTATCTTTGCAGAAGATGGATTGGATATGGTTGAGGATTTTGAAGTCCCTAAGGATATTACTGTAAGTAAAGGTGGGGGATTTGTACCCATAGATAGATTTATTAACGATATAAAAAATAAAATTGGGAAAGAAAAAACCATTATTATTTCAAGTCAAATGGGAATTCCTATAGCTGTTTATCAAGGTAAAAGTGTTTATGTAACAGTTCCTGATGATTTACCTAAGATGACAAAACTGAATATAGATGGGAAGGCTTTGTATATTCATAGGGCTAATTATATAATTTTAGATACGAAAATGATGAATTAATATTTGCCCCGGCACTAACATATTAACTTATTATAAGATGGCTAACTTTAGTCATCTTTTTTTCTTATACTTTACCAGTATTATTTTTATTTATCATTAGTTTTTTTGCTTGTCATTCTGAAGCGAAGCTGATGAATCTTGTATTTCCAACATATTTAAGATCCTTCACTAACGTTCAGTATGACAGAAAAGGACTTTTTCAGTGACTTCAAATCGTCCCTGCGTGTTGTTTAAGCAGATTATTTGATTTTTCTATAGTGCTCTAAATAGGAAAGCTTATCCTTAATATTTGGGAAAGCTTTTTCTAAACGCCTATGAACAAAGCTTTTTTCATTCAATATTTTTTCATATTTTGCTTTTAATTCAGCAATATGTGCTTTTCTTTCATCTAGAGTAATTCCTAGTTCAGATTTTGAATCCTCTAATTTATGATTTAAATTGTCCTTAGTTTGAATAGCTACAGTCATTCCTTTATATATATTTTCACCAATACCATCTGAATAGAATCTTAACTTTTCTCCAATTTCATCAAGTATAAGTATACGCCTTTTGATTTTCATAATACCCAATACAGTTATTATAAAATCAGCTAAAAAATATGCCAATAGTATAGCTAGCAAGATATTACCAACATTATTATTAAGAATAGATACAAATCTATGAATTGGGGGATGAATGATATTAAACATAAATACAGCACCTAGTCCCCATGCAATGGAAAAAGATAAACATATATATCCCTTTATATTATAAGGAACATCAGAATAATCCCACCATTTATCATTAAATACTTTTTCCAGTATAAATCCTGTAATATATTCTAAAATTGATGTAAGTAAAAATGAACCTAAAAATAGCAATATAAAATTATCTACTAAGGGATTCAAAGAAAAAATTAGTATAATCATACCAAAACCATAGATAGGACATACGGGGCCGTTTAGGAAACCTCTATTAATAAATCGACCGCATGTTACTACATGGAAAGCAACTTCTACACACCAACCTAAAAAAGCATAAATAGCAAAAAACCATAAATATTCTAAAATTGTGTATGCCATTCAAATCCCCCACATTTTGAAATCATAATAAGTAAATTATAGCTTAAAACAATCACAGTTACAATGATATATGTTAATTAATATACAATATCTCATGAACATTAAAAATAAGTTCTCCTTTTGGTGCCAGGCACCAAAAAGAGAACTTATTTAATCTAACAATTTTTCAAATAAGAATTCAGTACTCGAATATATCGGTTGGCTTCTCTTAATATATGGTCTCCTAATAGTGGATAAGCCATAGCTTTAATTTCGCAATCTAATAAACCTTCTGTTCCAGTTGTTTTGAAATCTCTAATTTCAGTTGTTGCTTCTATTGTTTCTTTTGTAATTTGGGGGATATCATCTTTTTTTGCTTCTTTAGTTTTTTCAATAAGTTCATCAAATTTTTGTCCGAAATCATTGGCAGTATTGAATAAGTCTATTTCAGTAGGGTCTAATAATCCTCTTATAAACAGAGCATGTTCCTTCATTATGGTATCCCAGAATATTTCTTGCTCTAATATACCATTTACAGGTTTTACCCGTTTTTGAATATCTTCTAGCGCTTTTAGGTAGAATCTAGCTTCTCTTAATATATGATCTACAAGAAGTGAATATAAATTTGCATATATTTTACAGTTTAACAATTGAGTCAGTACTTTTTCTTTGTATTTGATTACTTCCATTACCAAATTAATAGATCTTCTATTTATATTATCAACTTTCATTTCTAAGGTTGAGGTAAAGTTAAAGGCTGGGTCTGACATTAGTTCAAGTTCTGCCAAGGTAATTTCCTTATTTATGCATATACCAGTATTGTTTTCTGACATTACTTCTGAGCTAAAAGTGAGTTGTGTTACAAGCTCATTAGAATCTAGTACATTTTGGCTTACAGCTCCTTTGGAAATAGCAATAATTTCTTCTAATATTTTTTCAAAAGATTTCTTCAATTGGTCACCTTCTAAAATTAGAGAACTGTTTATTACCAATAAACCCGTTTCAATAAAAATCATATGTTCTTTCATAATACGACCAAAGAATAAATTTAATTCTAATGACATTTGAATAAATTCTTTTCTAGATAACATAAAAAACCTCCTTAATAGATATGGTTAATTACTACATTCTATTTGTTTGTGGAAAGGGTTGTTACAAAATTAAATTGATTAAACTTGGCTTATGGTAAAAGCTATCGACAGAAAACTATAGAGGTGGTAACATTATATAAAGAGAAGATTTATTAAAGGAGGGATGGAGTTTTGAAGGCTATAATTGGTGGTACTGGGGTATATGATATTGGTGAAAGCCATAATAGGTTAGTCCATACAAAATATGGTGAAGTTGAGCTAGATCTTATAAATATTGATGGGGAGGAGATAGTTTTTTTATCTAGACATGGGAAAAACCATACTACTCCCCCTCATAGAATAAATTATAGGGCGAATATGATGGCATTAAAGGAAATAGGAGTAGAATATATTTATGCTACTGCAGCAGTAGGCTCCTGTAATGAAAATTATGCTCCAGGAGATGTGGTAATAATAAAGGACTTTTTAGATTTTACTAAATCTAGGCCAATTACCTTTTTTGAAGGGGGAGAGGAAAAGGTAAAACATGTAGATATGAGTAATCCCTATTGCAAAAATTTAAGAGATAAATTTTATCTTATGGCTAAAGAGGAAGGCATAGAAATTAAAGGAGAAGCAGTATATGTCTGTACAGAAGGACCTAGGTTTGAGACAGCTAGTGAAATCAATATGTTTAAGCATTTAGGTGGAGATGTAGTGGGAATGACCAATGTACCCGAGGTAGTACTAGCTAAAGAATTGGGCATATGTTATGCAACAATTGGAATAATCTCTAACTGGTGCGCAGGTATGAAAGGGGATATAACTATACATGATATACAGAGTGCATTACAGAATAATAAGGAAAAAATAACGAGAGCTTTTATTAATGTATTTAAAGGAGAATTAGATAAAAATAATTGTAATTGCAAAAATAGCATAATTGAATTGTAAATAGCGGAGGTAGTCAAGATGTGGAATAATCTAGAAAGGCCTTGGCAAATTGCATTTGAAATGGCATGGGAAGCATATAAAGCAAGAACTATACCCATAGGATGTGTAATTGTAAATAGCAATGGAGAAATTATGTCAAAAGGAAGAAATCGAATTTTTGATAAAGAGAATAGTACTTTACTAGCAGGAACCAACATGGCCCATGCAGAAATGGATGCACTCCTTGGATTAAAAGAGTCAGAGCATCCAGATATAAGAAACTACATATTATATACAACAATGGAACCTTGCCCTATGTGTTTTGGTACTATGGTCATGATGAATATAAGGAATATTTATTATGCAGCGGGGGATGGATTTGCAGGTGCAACTTCATTGAATGATAAATTGGATTATATCAAAAATAAAAATATAGTCATTAATCAAGGCAGTAAAGAAATTGAAGTTTTCCAGCTTGTCATGCAAAGTGCCTATGAATACAATCGTCAGTATCCAAGAATAGAGAACATACTGGAAGCATGGAGAAATATCAGTAAAAAAAGTATAGAATATGGAAAGGCATTATACGAGACTGGTTACTTTAAAAAGGCTATGAATGCTAATATGTCTATAGATGTAGTATATGATGAAATAATGACTGGATATTTTAGTAGTAATAGTTCTAAAACAATTCTTGACTTATATTAATCATATTGATAATATCTTGACTTTTACAGCAAAAACCAGAAAAAAGTGGCCTGAACCTTATGAATTATAAGGCTTTCAGGCTTTTAATTTACATCATAAAATTGTTGTGAAATA
>NZ_PPXX01000002.1 GCF_021655075.1 Clostridium sp. Cult2 | reverse complement strand
AAGAAAATGGAAGAATAAATGGACAAAATCTCCCCTTATCCCTAGTTCCTAAATCCTATTATTTCCTCAATCCTAATAGAACTTTATTTTCATTTTTTGAGGTGAAAATCAAGAAATACAAGTACTTTAGTGGTGCAGGTTCAAGGATTAAGGAATTAAATGGATAAATGGAAGAGAATAACAAGCCAGTGTTTTCAAGGGCTTGAGGGGCGTTGGTGAGAGAACTTTATTTGAAAAAGGTGAGGAGTTTGTTTGATGAACACAGTAGGATTATTAGCGGTTGGCATACCATTCATTACTCAAAGGCGGACAAAATAAAGGTACTCTTTAGTAGGATATTACGTCGTAAACGATTGTCATCCTAAGCAAAGCGAAGGATCTTAAGGTAAAGACTTTTGGAGGATTTCATGATGGAGTTTTAAAGATAATAACATAGTGCAAAACATATCATTGACATATATAATACTTTATAATATAATTTATTAGTAAAATTAAATAAAGGGTGATGGAGTTCACCATAATTGCATAATGCTAATGACTCCTACAGGAAATATTAATAGTATTCCTGTAGGAGTTTTTTTATGACTAGAAAAGGAGTGGTTTTATGGCTGAAAGTTTAGCAGTAATTTTATTATTAGGATTGCCTGCAAAAAGAATATTTGAGAAATTAAGAATGCCTGGTTTATTAGGCATGTTAATATTAGGTGTTCTTATAGGGCCTCATGGACTTAATTTACTGAACGATGATATGCTCCGAATATCAGCAGACTTAAGAAGCATTGCTTTGATTATCATCTTATTAAGAGCAGGGCTTGGAATCAATAAAGATGATTTGAAAAAAGTTGGAACCACTGCATTGAAGATTAGTTGCATACCTGGTTTAATAGAAGGCTTATTTATTGCCCTCGCTTCAGTAAATTTTCTGGATTTTACATTTGCTCAGGGAGGAATATTAGGTTTTATTATTGCCGCCGTTTCTCCTGCTGTTGTAGTACCATCTATGCTTAAATTAATGGAAAATAACATTGGTACGAAAAAAGGAATACCAACTTTAATATTGGCTGGTGCATCTATAGATGATGTCTTTGCTATTACAATATTTAGTGCTTTTTTAGGCTTATATAGTGGTTCACATATAAATATAGGTATACAATTATTAAATGTACCAATATCAATATTATTAGGTATTATGGCTGGTATAATTATTGGATTTTTACTGATAAGAATTTTTAAAACATACCACATTCGTGATACTAAAAAGGTATTATTAATACTTGGTTTTTCCATATTGCTTAATGAATTGGAAGGTGTATTGAAAACAAACTTACAAGTAGCTTCGCTTTTAGGGGTTATGACTATTGGTTTTGTAATAATCGAAAAATTACCTAATGTAGGAAAGAGATTATCTAATAAATTTAATAAAATATGGGTTTTAGCAGAAATTTTATTATTTGTGCTAGTAGGAGCACAGGTAGATGTAAATGTAGCCTTAGAAGCAGGTGGGGTAGGTATTCTAATAATATTAATAGGTTTAATAGGACGAAGTATTGGGGTTATAATCTCTTTGTTAGGCACAGATTATAATTGGAAAGAGAGATTGTTTTGCGTTATTGCATATATTCCAAAGGCAACAGTACAGGCTGCCATAGGGGCAGTGCCATTATCATTAGGAGTAGAGTCAGGAGACACAATCTTGGCTATTGCAGTATTATCTATACTAATCACCGCGCCATTAGGGGCCATTGGAATTCAGTATTCTTCAGAAAGGTTACTAGTAGAAAAAAGTAGCATATGTATTAGTGAAAAATAAAATAAAGTTTTTCAAAAGTAGGATAAAACATGGAATAAAACCCCGGAAGTATTTGCAAGAGAAGTCTTGCGTGTATTTCCGGGGTTTTTGTTTTGTGTGATTTATTAAGCATCTTTCACCTTAAAAAATATTTTGAAAAGCATCCTTAAACTTATCAGCTACAAGCCTTTTATTACATGATTCACAAAGATGTTCCTGGTTTTCCATATGGAGTTTATCATCAATAAAACTTAAAGCTTCCTCTGTTGTGTAGTATTTACCACATCTAGAGCATTTTACTAGGTTAAAGGTTCTATTCCAAATAGTTCTTTTCCCATCAGAATCTACTAAACTAATGGCATTTGTAGGACAAACCTCAACACAAGCTCCACAGCCTATGCAATCCTTTGAAGCATCATCATAGGGAGTAGAAATTTTTTTAGTAGTCCCCCTATTCACAAAGGATATGGCACTGGTACCTAGTTTTTCACATGCTTTAACACATAATCCACATAGAATACAGTCTTCTTTTTCATCTATATTTACATATCTCTTTGGTGCCTCAACGTCATATTCTCTTGCTAATTTTTTTATATATTCATTATTTGGTGTTCTAAGAAGTAGGAGGAGGATAATATCCTTTCTCATATTTACTATTCTTTCAGTACTAGTAAGGACTTCAATGCCATCCTTTATTGGATAGACACAGGATGAAACTATTTTAGTTCTATTTCCTTCCTTTACCTCAACTAAACATAATCTGCATCTACCTAGTCCTTCAAAGCCTTTCTTATGACATAAGCTAGGAATGTCTATTTTATTACGCCTAGCTAATTCCAGCAGTGTTTCTCCACTATTTCCTTTATAATACTTTCCATCAATTTTAATATTCATAATCTGCACCACCAATCTTAACGGCATTCTTTGGACATAGGGTGAAGCAATTACCACATTTAATACATATATCCTTATCTATAGCATGAGGTTCTTTTAATTTACCTGCAATAGCATTGACAGGGCATTTTCTACTACATAATCCACAACCTATACAAATATCTTTATCTATATAATAAGTGGTAAGATTTTTACACACACCTGCAGAACATTTTTTATTTACTATATGGTCAATATATTCATCTCTAAAATACTGAATAGTGGTTAAAACAGGATTTGGAGCAGTTTTTCCTAGGGCACACAGGGAACCTTCTTTAATAGTTTCACCTAGCTGTAGAAGTAAATCTATATCCTCTAATTGTCCTTTTCCCATGGTAATGTTTTTTAATATTTTTAGCATTGTATTTATGCCTTCTCTGCAGGTAGTACATTTTCCACAGGATTCCTCTGACAGGAATTCCATATAGTACCTTGCCACCTCAACCATACAGGTAGTGTCATCCATTACTATTACTCCACCAGAGCCCATCATTGACCCTATATTACTTAAGGAATCAAAATCAAGGGGTATATCCATATTCTCTTTAGGAATACAACCACCAGAAGGGCCACCAGTTTGCACAGCTTTAAAGGGTCTATCCTTTATAATACCGCCACCAATTTGGAATACAAGCTCACTTAATTTAGTTCCCATAGGTATTTCAACTAAGCCAGTATTCTTTACTTTGCCTACTAATGAAAATACCTTTGTTCCTGAATTCTTTTCTGTCCCTATTTTTTTAAACCATTCTGATCCCTTTATTATGATAGGAGGAATATTTGCCCAGGTTTCAACATTATTTAATACAGTTGGTTGGTCCCATAAACCTTTTTCAACACTTCTTATATATTTAGCCCTAGGCTCACCAACATCTCCTTCAATAGAGCCCATTAGAGCACTAGATTCACCACAGACAAAAGCTCCTCCACCTCTGACAATTTCTAAATCGAATTCAAAGGAACTGCCTAGAATATTTTTGCCAAGATATCCAAGCTTTCTAGCCTCATCAATAGCAACTTGCATATTTCTTCTTGCAAGCTCATATTCATCCCTTATATATAGATATCCTTTATTAGAATCTATTGCATACCCACAAATAATCATACCCTCAATTACTGTATGAGGATCACCTTCCATTATACTTCTATCCATAAATGCTCCAGGGTCCCCTTCATCCCCATTACACACTACATATTTTGGGAAGTTTTCATAGTTAGAACAGGTTCTCCACTTGATGCCGGTAGGAAATCCTGCGCCACCTCTACCTCTTAAACCTGATTTTTCAATTTCACTAATTACTTCATCAGGGGTCATTTGGAATAAAATTTTGTGTAATGCCTTGTAACCATCCCTTTCCAAATAATCTTTAATATGCAAAGGATCTACTTCCCCAATGTTTCTTAAAGCAATCTTATGCTGATGCTTATAGAATGAAGCATCTTTATGGGATACTATTCTTTTCTTTTTATTTGTATCAAAGTATAATAGTCTATCTATTATTTCATCCTTTAATATGGTTTTTTCCACTATTTCATTAACATCATTAGGCGAAACTTTGAAATAAGAGATTTGATCTGGAAGTATTTTTACAACTGGTCCCTTCTCACATAACCCGTTACAGCCAGTTGCTTTTATTGAGGGTTCAATGGTAATAGCTGGATTATTTTTCAATTCCTCTTTAAAATTTTCGTATACTTGGTAGCTGTTGTTTGCTAAGCAACCTGTTCCACAGCATACTAGTATTTTTCTTTCCTTGTTATAGAAATCACTCATTTGTGCACCCCTCCCTAAGCTCATCTATTATAACTTTAACTTTTTCTTTAGTTAGACTACCATAATATTTTTCATTTATCATCATAACAGGGGCAAGAGCACATGCACCTATACAATTAACGACCTCTATTGAAAATAATCCATCTTCTGTAGTTTCTCCCGGAGCGATATTTAAAATATTTCCTATTTCCTCTCTTATTGATGCTGAACCTCTTATATGACATGCAGTACCATTGCATACCTTTATAGTATATTTACCTTTTGGTTTTAAGCTTAATGCCTTGTAAAATGTAGCTATACTATATACTTTGCTAATAGGTAAATTTAAGTAATTAGAAACAATTACCATAACCTCTCTAGGAATAAAACCATATTCCCTTTGTATATCTTGAAGTATAGGTAATGTATATCTTTTTTCCTTTGGGTACTTTTTAATTATTTCTATGGAACCATTATATCCATCGTTTATATCAATAGCCATATTTATCACCTTCGAATTAGTAAGAACATCCATTATTATAAAATAATGGATGTTCCATATTTGTGTTTACCAATTTAAAGCCATAGGTTTTTTATCTATTGAAAGCTCATCTAATTTTTCTTCAGTAGGAATGCCATCTTTGTCCCAACCTCTTACCTCATAGTATTCTTCTAACATTACATCTAATTCAGCTACCTTGCCTTTAGCTGGACCAGTAGTTACACCTTCCTCTAGAAGTCTAGGAGGTAGTGTATCATCTTCTTTTGTAAAGCCTGCCTCTAAATTAAACATTCTTTCCAGATTCCATATTCTTTCCCCAACTTTAAGGAATTCTTCATCTGGAAGGTCTACACCTATGGTGTTTCTAAGCATATTGGAGATTTCAGGCAATCCTATACCAAATGTGGTGAATAGACAAATATCTGATGAATCGACTAAACCAGTTAAATCTTGGAATAGTTTTAACAGTTCAGCTTTACCCTCTGTTACGAGAGGATCAGTTTTCATAGGTATTCCAAGAACTTCAGGAGAGGTTAGATAACCCCTAACATGACAGCCGCCACGATTACTAGTAGCATATTCTAAGGCCATACCTTGAATAGCTCTACCATCATATGCTGGCATTTCTTGTTTTTTAACGCTCATGGATAGTTCTGGATGCCCATATTTTTCTGCTAATCTATAGGAGCCTAATGCTAATAAATCGCCAAAGCCTTCTCTGTTAGCAGTACGCTCAGTCCATGATATTATGGATTCTGCATCCCCAAATACTAATTCTTCGCCAAGCTCTTCTTTTGTAATAGCACCTATTTCATATAGCTCCATAGCACAAGCAATAGTAGCACCCATGGTAATAGGGTCAAATCCTACTAAATTACAAACGTGGTTAGCCTTATCTATAGCATTCATATCATTTATCCCACATGAAGCACCATAGGACCATCCAGCCTCATATTCTGGTCCTGCAACTATACCTTTATATTTTCCGTCAGGAATTCTTATAACCCTTCCACAGCCAATAGGGCAAGAAAAACAAGCCTTATTCCTAATTAAGTAATTATCAGTTAAGAACTCTCCACCTATTTTATCTGCATCTTCAAACCATGATGTTTGCCAATTTCTAGTTGGCAAAGCATGGGATTCATTTAGTATATTCATTAGTACCTGAGTTCCATATGTTGGTAGACCTCCACCTTTTCCTGTAACAGGATGCTCTAATAATTTGTTTCTAGCATCCATTGTGGCTGCCATAAATTCATGTTTATTTGCTACCTTTATATCATTTGTACCTCTTACTACAACAGCCTTAAGATTCTTAGAACCCATAACAGCACCAAGACCAGACCTTCCAGCAGCTCGATCCTTATCGTTCATAACAGTTGCAAATAAAACTTGTTTTTCACCTGCAGGTCCAATACAAGCTACTCTAGCGTCTTCTTCATTCTCAAGTAGAAGGGTATCTGTTGTTTCAAATACGTCCTTACCCCATAGATGTGCTGCACTTTTTAATTCGATTTTGTCATCATAAATTTTTAAGTAAACTGGAGTTTCTGACTTGCCTTCGAATATAATACCATCATATCCAGCATATTTTAATTCAGGTCCAAAATGACCTCCTGAATTTGATGCACCGATAGTTCCTGTTAAAGGGGCCTTTGCTATAACATTAAATCTTCCAGCACAAGTAGCATATGTTCCTGTCATAGGTCCTGTCATGAAAATCAGTTTATTATCTGGACTTAATGGATCAATTGTAGGGTCTATTTCATCGTAAAGATACTTTGAACCCAAGCCTCTTCCGCCAAGATATAGATTAGCATCTTTCATATTTAAATCTTCAACCTTAATTGTTTTTTCGCTTAAATTTACTCTAATTAATTTTCCTATCCAGCCTTTCATTATTTGGCCACCTCCCCAAATACATCACTAAATAGACTGGTTATATTCTTTCTTTTGTTTAATGGACCGTCTAATTCTTTGTATTCTATTGCACCACTAGGGCACAATTTTACACATTGAGGGAAACCATCACATAAATCACATTTTATAACTCGTTTTTGTCTAGAACTATAAGTCATGTTACCGAATGGACAAGCGCTTACACACATTTTACATCCAATGCACTTATCATCATCAACTTTTACTACACCTGTCTTTGAATCTTTTGTAATTGCATTTACAGTACAAACCGTCATACAATGAGGATCATCACATTGTAGACATGTAATAGGTACCTGCAATCCTGCTACGTCATAAGGTAGTACTGAAATTGCTGCATCCTTTGGATTAAATGAATCATTTTTAATAAAAGAGCAAGCAAGTTCACAGGTTCTACAGCCTGTACATTTGTCTGGCGAAATTACTATACCTTTAGCCAATTTACTCTCTGGACACCATTATTGGCGCCAGATTCACCCCCCTTTTATGATTTTAATTGATAAGCATAAAATAAAAAAAGATTATTATTAACCAAAATCATGGTAAATAATAATCTCTTTGCGCAATGGCAGGCATAAAAATTACTTTTTACACCCTATCGTTCATAAAGGCCCTCTGAGGTCAATTATGAATCGAGATTTATATTCTTTTTTTATTATGTATGTTTATATTTACCCTCCACCAATAGGAGGGAAAAGTGCTAAAATATCTCCTTCTTTCAATATATTATCCACTTCACTATATTTGCCATTTATTAAAGCTATTCCAAGTTCTTCTTCTTTAATTTGGAGTTGATTAAGTACATATCTAATATCAACAGCTTTATCGAAGCTGAGCTTTTTACTCACCCATCTACCATTTCTAAAGGTGGCAAATAATCTAACTTCAATTTGCATAGAAATAATCCTCCAATACTAAATATCTGATATAATATATACATTCTACGTAAATATATAAAACTCCTTCTTTTTTTGCATAAATTTTTGCAAAAATTTGATTATTTTTAAATATCAAAATTTAATAATATATATTTGAATGAAGGTAGTAGTTTGACTGTAGAATAAAAATTATTTAAAATTGGGGGGCTAGTTATGAAATATATAGACTTAAGAAGTGATACTGTAACACAGCCAACTGAGGAAATGAGACAAGCAATGTTTGAAGCTGAACTTGGTGATGATGTATATGGAGATGACCCAACAATAAACAGATTAGAAGAGTTAGCAGCTGAAATGGTAGGAAAAGAAGCAACCTTGTTTGTAACATCTGGGACTATGGGAAATCAAGTAGCCATTATGACCCATACTCAACTGGGTGATGAAATAATATTGGGAGCCAATAGTCATATTGTTCAACATGAAGTAGGTGCTGCAGCTAGATTATCAGGGGTTAGCTATTCAATTGTTAATAATCCAGATAATAGGATTTATAGGAAAGATGTATTAGAAAGGATAAGAGGTGAAGACATTCACAATCCAAATACAGGCTTATTGTGTATGGAAAATGCCTTAGCCGATGGTACTGTAGTGTCCTTAGAAGAGATGAAGGATGTATATGAAGTTGCTCATGAAAAGAATATACCTGTACATTTAGATGGAGCCAGGCTATTTAATGCTGCTACCTACTTAAAAGTAGAGGCAAAAGAAATTGCTCAATATGCTGATTCAGTAACATTCTGTATATCTAAAGGTTTATGCTCACCTGTAGGCTCATTATTATGTGGTTCTAAGGAATTTATTAAAAAGGCTAGAAAGATGAGAAAACTACTTGGGGGAGGTATGAGACAAGGAGGAGTTCTAGCAGCCTGTGGCATAGTTTCTTTAGAAAAAATGGTCAATAGACTTGAAGAAGACCATAATAATGCTAAATATTTAGCTACTAAATTAAATGAAATAGAAGGATTTTTTATAGATATGGACAAGGTTCAAATAAATATGGTGTTTTGTCAAATAGGCATAGAAGATTTTAACTCCCATGAATTTGTTCAAGCATTGCTAAAGAAGGGAATAAAGGTTAATGATGATGGAAATACAATAAGATTTGTTACCAATAATGATGTAAACAGAGAAGATATTGATTATGTAATAAAATGTATAAAAGAATATGTAACAAAGAATTAAATTTTAGATACGGTTTGAAAATTTGTTTCAAACCGTATTTTAGATGGAAAAATTTGAATAAGACATAAAGTAAAGGGTAATATGTTAATGAACTTAAAAAGCAAATCTAAAAATCATTTAATATAAAGGAGTTTCAGAAAGGAGAATTATTTGATGGATAAAGTTAAATTAGCGGTTATTTACTATAGTTCAACAGGAACTAACTATCAATTGGCAAAATGGGCAGAAGAAGGAGCAAAAGAAACTGGAGCTGAGGTTAGGGTATTAAAGGTGGAAGAACTAGCTCCGCAAGTAGCTATTGATTCTAATCCAGCTTGGAAGGCTCATGCTGAAGCAACTAAAGATGTACCTGTTGCCACTAATGATGATTTAGAGTGGGCTGATGCCTATATATTTAGTACACCAACTCGTTATGGAAATGTTGCTTCCCAAATGAAGCAATTCATTGATACTACAGGAGGTATATGGGCTCAGGGGAAACTAACAAATAAGGTTGTAAGTGCCATGGCTTCAGCTGGAAATTCCCATGGTGGTCAAGAAGCTACAATCAAAAATATTTACACTACTATGATGCATTGGGGTACTATAATAGTACCACCTGGATATACAGATGACTCTGTTTATAAGGCAGGAGGAAATCCATATGGAACCAGTGTAACAGTTGGTCAAGAGGGCAAAATGGTAGAAGATGTTGAAGAAGCGGTAAAATATCAAGCTAAACGTACGGTAATGGTTGCAGAATGGATTAAAAAAGGAAGTAAATAGGAAGGAGGGAAACTGATGAGACAAACTAGAAAGGTACTTTTGGCTATTTTGATAATTGCCTCATTAACAGTAACATTAACTGCCTGTGGTTCCTCTGATACATCTGATGGAGATGAAACCTATAAGGATGGAACCTATGTGGGGCAAAGTGAAAAGCGAGAATTTGGATATGAAGAAGCTGAAGTTACTATAGAAGGCGGTAAAATAACCAATATAGTACTTAAAAGAATGACTCCAGAAGGAGAAGAAGTAGACTATGATGAATGGACTGGAGAAGGTGACAGACCAAATTTGAAACAATTTAGAATAGATTTAGCAGAGGAAATGATAGAAAAACAAAGCTATGAGGTAGATGCCATAGCTACAGCAACAGAAACTTCTGAAGGATGGAAAGAAGCTGTAAAAAATGCTTTAGAACAAGCTAAATAATTTGAACCAATAGAGCGGTAGAATATTCTACCGCTCTATTGGTTCAAATGTAAAATATGAGTAATTATAAAATTTAGTATTCTAAAACAGAACCACAACCAATTTCTTCAACTTGGCAGATCTGAGATAGCATAAATTTATATTTTAATCCTGTACAGTGACAGGGATGTATAGAAACAGGACTTAAATTGTTTAAGAAGTTAATGGTACCTTCAATTTTATCTTTAGAAGGCTCTAACAAATGAAGACCACCAATAACATCAATCAATGTTTTTTTATTAGATATATTCATTGCAGTATCAATTATATTACATATTCCAGAGTGGGAGCATCCTGTAATAATAACCAAGCCTTCATCAGATTCATAAGCAAGTGCAGAGTCCTCTACTAAATAATCAGGTTCATAGTTATCATTATGAAGCACCTTTCCTTTTGGAGTAAAATTTTCAAATGGAAGATTACGTTTAATCTCACCTAAGAACACTAGCTTATCAGTTATCCAGAAGGGTTCACTTGTTTTATTTATACTGAAATACTTATTTATTACATCTTCAGATATCATATTACCTACAACGTCATTTTCATAACATTTCATTTTAAATGTTGATGGATGAGTGATTAATGTAGGTTTTTTCTTTGGAGGATGGTTTTTATAAAAGTCAATTAAGTGGAAAAGCCCACCAATATGGTCATCATGTCCATGAGAAATTATGATGTAATCAATGTCATCTAATGGAATATTTAAATTGTTTGAGTTATTTAGGAAGATATGAGTAAGCCCTAAATCGAATATAATATTCTTTCCTTCAGATTCAATGAAAAAAGACAGAGCTGGTTCACCATATAAATTCTTTCCTATTATTGTATTGTTATCTACTAGTACCGTAAGTTTCAAAATAATCACCTCAAAGATAGTATAAATAAAAATATTAATATATTCAATGAAAAGAAGATGATATAAGGGGAATTTATTAACAAACAAAACATATAGAAAATTCTAATTGGACATAGAGAATCCATATTATATATAATAATTCACTGTAAGGGAACTGGGATAAGAAAACAATAAATGAAAGGACTGTATAAAAAATGAAAAACACGATATTTAAGAACAAACTAATTCTAATATTATTAATTTGTGTTCTTGCTTTTTCAATGACTGGTTGCAAAAAAAATTCACCAGCGACTCAAGAAGAACAACAAACAGAGCAACAAGAAGAGACTGCTTCAACAAAGGAAATTGAAAATCCAGATACATTTATTACAGCTTCAGATGATGTAGAAACATTAGACCTACATTTTATGTCTAGTGCGTCAACAACTTGTGTTTCTTATAATGTGTATGATTCATTACTTTATAGAACACCAGCAGGAGAAATAAAACCTTGTCTAGCAACATCAATACCTAGTTTAGATAATGATTTAATAAAGATTCAAGATAATGGAAATACAACTATAGAGTTTCCAATAAGGGAAAATGTCAAATTTCACAACGGAGAAATACTTACTCCTGAAGATATAAAATATACATTTACACGTGGAATCATAGTAGGAGCATTATCTGATCTAACTCAAGCTTTAACTGGGGAAGGATCTTTTAATAGTGTTGTTGAAAAAGTAGGCTTGGATGAAGCTTATGATGTATTAGACAACGCTATTACTATTGAAGATAATTCAATAATTTTTCATTTAGCTCAACCTTTTGCTCCATTTATTGATATAGTTTCTGATAATGGAGCTGCATATGGGATTCTTAACAAAAAATGGGCTGTTGAAGAAGGAGCATGGCCAGGAACTAAAGAGACCGTAAAAGACTTTATTTCAATTACTGATGAGGATAATACCTTGCATAATAAAATGATGGGTACAGGACCATTTAAGTTAGAATCATGGGAACAAGGAGAAAGAATTGTTATTGAAAGATTTGATGACTACTGGCAAGGACCAGCTAAATTAAAACGTGTTATTAGACAAGTTACTGCAGACAATAACACTGCAATTCAACAATTACAAAAAGGAGATATAGACTTTATAACCCTTGGTCTATCAGAGGTACCCCAAGTAGAAGGATATGAAGGAATTAAGGTAATAAAGGACATACCAGCTTCACAATTAATAAAAATAAACTTTAATTTTGACATAAAAGGCGACAAATATTTAGGCAACAAAGAGTTTGGATCTGATGGAGCTCCAAGTAACTTATTTAGTGACTTAGATGTAAGAAAAGCTTTTTCATATACATTTGATTATCAAACATTTATTGATGAAGTTTTGCTTGGCTCAGGTATAAAGCCATATGGACCAGTACTTGTAGGTTATCCAACTGCAAATCCTGACAATCCTCAATATAATTTTGATTTAGAAAAAGCAGAAGAACATTTCAAGAAAGCTTTTGACGGAGAATTGTGGGAAAAAGGATTTAAGCTTACTGTGCCTTATTCAGCAGGTTCAACTGCTAGACAACGTGCCCTTGAGATACTTAAGGCTAATTTACAACAAATAAATCCAAAGTTTGAATTAGAGATAACTTCATTACCATGGGCTGCTTATGTTGGTGGCATTAATGATAGCGAAATACCTATGTCAATATTTGGTATATTACCAGATTATGAACACCCTTATTGTTCATTAGCATACCATATGTATTCAGAAGATTACTATGCTCAAGTAAATGGGTATGCAGATCTAGCAAAAGAAAAATATGATCCTTTAATTAAGGAATTAGCTAGTTCATTTGATGATGAAAGAGTAGAGGAATTATCACATACATTGCAAAAGTATTCATACGATGATGCACTCTCCATTTTTCACCATCAGGTTATAGCACAAGTTGGGATGAGAGATTGGGTTCAAGGATATGAAATAACACCTATACCATTTATAGTTGATTATTATAATATTTCTAAGGAATACAAATAGATTAATATGCTTGTAGACGAGGTTTTAAAACCTCGTCTACAAATTTATAACTATTTTTAGCGATGAGGTGGAAGTTAATGAAAGTTATTATACAATCAAAAGAATTAGGAAGAAACCATCAAAAAACATCAAATAAAAACTTATATATAGGTAAGATACTATGAAAAAATACATATTAAAAAGATTAATTGCAATTCCAATTATATTGTTTATATTGTCTATATTAATATTCTCTTTAGTTCTTTTTTTAAGCCCGTCTCAAAGAGTAGCAGTATTTGTAAGTGCTCCTGAAGATCTTCAAAATGTATCGATGGATGAGCTAATAAAACGTTATGGTCTGGATCAACCATTTCATATACAATATATTAACTGGTTAAAAGGCGTTTTAAATGGGGAACTAGGTTGGTCAAATTCTGCTAGAATGCCAGTTGCAGAAGCATTGAGATTACGCATTCCAGCAACTATAGAGTTAATGATACTTGGGCAGTTAATTGTTTCTTTTAGTGGTTTTTTCTTAGGTACTTTAGCAGCAAAAAACCATAATTCTTTTATTGATGTTTTTATTAGAATTATGACCATAGTAGGTGATTCAATTCCTAGTTTTGTCATTGGTTTATTTTTATTAATTATATTTTATGTAAAATATGATATATTTTCTCCAGGACGCTTAAGTTTATTTGCATTAGATATTGTTCATTCAGATCAATTTGTAACCTATACAGGAATGTATCTAATTGATTCTTTACTTAATTGGAGATTGGACATATTTTTAGATGCATTGAAGCATATTATTCTACCTTCAATTGCATACTCTTTAGGTTCTATGTCAACATCTGTTCGTTTAATGCGATCATCATTATTAGAAAATATGAATAAGGGCTATGTTGACACTGCGATAACTAAAGGTGTTCCAGAGAAAATGGTTCTAAATAAGCATGTTAGACGTAATGCACTGATACCCTTTATTACGTTGACGGGTATGCAAATTCCTAAATTGTTAGGGGGATCAGTAATAATTGAAACAATCTTCAATTATCCAGGAATGGGAACTTTTATAATAACTTCTGCATTAGGTTTAGATTTTCCTGCAATAATAGGGTCAAGTATTGCTGTTAGTATAATGATAATGATAAGTAATTTAATTGTCGATCTTTTATACTGTGCTTTAAATCCTGTAATGAGATTGGAGTGATATGTATGATGAATGTATTAGGAAAAATTATAAGACAACCATTAGGTGCTTTAGGCCTGTTGATCATTTTATTGTGGATAAATATAGCGGTTTTTGCTCCATTATTAGCTCCACCAGCTGAAGGTCAAGATCCATATATGATTTTACGTCATACATTTTCATCTCTTCCAACTCCCCCTGATGAAGTAGCTAAATTTGGAACAACAGAAGGAGGATATGACATATATTATGGCATAATCTGGGGAAGTAGAACAGCATTACTAGTAGGGCTTATTACAGTTTTTTTTAATTCAGTTGTTGGCATATTAGTCGGTGGTATAAGCGCTTATTATGGTGGGGTTGTAGATAATATAATAATGCGAATTGTAGACTTATTTATGAGCATTCCATTTTTAATTGCAGTTATAGTTATGACCACTGTGTTGGGTAAAGGATTGGATAAAATTATTATTGCATTAATTATTTTTGGTTGGCCTGGTTATGCTCGCATAATGCGAAGTGAAGTATTATCTGTAAAAAAACAAGAGTATATCCTAGCAGCACGAAGTATGGGTGCTTCGCCTGCACGTATATTTTTATTTCACATTTTACCAAATTCTATCCATCCTATAATTGTATTAATATCACTTGATATCGGTTGGATAGCACTAATTGCTGCTGCGCAAAGCTTTATGGGAATAGGTTCCGAACCTGGATTTGCAGATTGGGGACAAATGCTTAATTTTGCACGTAGTTGGATCTCGGGAATGCCTGGTAAACCATTTTATTATTGGTATACCTATACTTATCCCTCAATTGCTATATTTACATTTGCATTAGGATGGACCTTGCTAGGAGATACATTAAGAGATGTTTTTGATACTTAATCCTAATCAGTCAATATGGGATTGAATAAAAGGCTAATATGTAATTGGAGGAATACTATGTTAAATGTACTTGATATTAAAAACCTAGCAGTGACGTTTAAGACTAAGGGTAGAATGGTTAAGGCTGTAGATGATGTTAGTCTATCAGTAAAAAAAGGAGAAAAAATTGGATTAGTAGGTGAATCAGGGGCAGGTAAAAGTGTAATGGCTAAAACCGTTTTAGGATTACTAAAGAATTCAAAGAATATTGCAATTGAAGGAGAAATTTATTTAAATGGTGAAAATCTACTAGTAAAGAATAAGAAAGAATTAGAAAAATTAAGAGGCAGTAAAATATCTATGATATTTCAAGATCCTATAAATTCTTTAAACCCTGTTTTTACAGTAGGATATCAAATTGCTGAAGTGTTCATGATTCATAAAAAAATGAATAAGAAAGATGCTTGGTTAAGAGCAATTGATATGTTAGGAAAGGTTGGGATAGAATCTCCTTCTTTAGCAGCGAAGCAATATCCACATCAATTTAGTGGTGGTATGTGCCAAAGAGTAATGATTGCAATGGCATTGTCTGCTAATCCACAACTACTAATTGCTGATGAACCAACTACAGCTCTTGATGTAACAATTCAAGCTCAAATACTGGAATTACTAAATGAACTTTATGAAAATACTGATACTTCAATTATGTTGATAACACATGATTTAGGAGTAGTTTCGGAGTTCTGTCAATCTGTAGCTGTAATGTTAAATGGGGTAATAGTAGAAAAGGCAGATGTAAAAAGCATCTTCAAAAATCCATTACACCCTTATACACAAGGATTACTTAGCTCAATACCGGTTATTGGAAGTAAAGAAAGATTAAAACCTTTACCAAATGAATATTTAGATGATAATGCAATAATTGAAGGTTGTCCATTTTATAATAGATGTTTAATGAAAATAGATAGATGTAAATATGAAAAGCCAAAGTTATATGAGATAAAGCCGGATCATTTTGTTCGTTGTTTTAAAAATGAGGTGTTAATTAAAAATGAATAATGAGTTAGTGAAAGTAGAATTCTTAAAAAAACATTTCAGCTTAAAAAGTGGCTTGTTTAATAAAGATAAAAGCATAGTTAAAGCGGTTGATGATTTAAACTTTTCAATAGTAAAAGGTGAAACTTTAGGTCTTGTTGGAGAATCTGGTTGTGGTAAATCTACAACAGGGAAAATGCTTCTACGTTTATTAGAACCGACTTCAGGAAAAGTTTATTTCAAAGGGGAAGATTTAACTGCAAAATCTGGAAAAGAGTTACTAGACATGCGTCGTAATCTCCAAATGATATTTCAGAATCCATATGGTTCCCTTAATCCTAAAATGACTTTAAAAAGAATACTTGAAGAGCCATTAAAAATTCATGGTATTAACTCCAATAAAAGGGAAAAAAGAATAAAAGGGTTATTAAATTATATTGGCTTAAGTGCCTCTTGTCTTAGTAGATATCCTCGGGAATTTAGCGGAGGACAATTGCAAAGGATTGCAATTGCAAGATCTTTAGCCCTTAACCCAGAGTTTATTGTTGCAGATGAACCAGTTTCTGCATTAGATGTATCTATTCAAGCCCAAATATTAAATTTATTAATAGATTTGCAAAAGGAACTAAATTTAACATATTTGTTTATATCACATGATTTAAGTGTTGTTCAATATATTTCAGATAGAGTTGGAGTCATGTATCTGGGAAAAATGGTGGAATTGTCCGATTGTGAAAGTGTATATTCTAATCCTTTGCATCCATATACAAAAGTATTATTATCTGCAGTACCTGGAATAGATCCTGAGAAAAAAACTCAAAAAATAAATATAAAAGTAGGCAATGAAAATCATAAAAGAACGAATAATGGTTGTAGATTTAGTGATCGTTGTAATCAAAAGCTAGCAATATGTACTGAAGAAGAGCCTATATTTAAAGAATACACAAAAGGTCATTTTGTTGCATGCCATTTATACAATAAAAAGTGATTATACTATGATTATACTATATTGAAGAAAGGGTGAAAATTTATGAAAGGTACTATTTTATCAGAAATAACTTATGAAGAAGCAGAAAAAATAATTAACGAAGATACAATAATTGCATTGCCTATAGGTGGAGCTATCAAAGAACATGGACCACATCTTCCTTGCGGTAGTGATTATTATACTGTACAAGAAATAGCAAACCGAATTGTTGAAAAATTTGATTTAGTATTATTACCTACATTACCATTTGGCTATTATCCAGCATTTGTAGATTGGCCTGGCAGCGTGTCAATAAATAGTAGATTATTCATGGATATAATAGCTGACATTATTAGACCTTTTGCTAAAAAAGGGGTAAAAAAATTTCTTATAATAGATGTTGGTGTGAGTACACAAACTCCCCTTAAATTATTATCGTCGGATTTGCACAATGAACTTGGTATATATCTAGCAATAACTGATTTTGGAGAAATATGGGCCAATCTTGAAGAAGAAGTATGTGAGCAAGAAAAAGGTGGACATGGTGATGAAGTTGAAACATCTTTAATTTTATCTACAAGACCAGAATTAGTAAAAATGGATAAGGCAGTGGAAGAATATAGTCAATCTTCTATTAATACAATAGTTGATGGAAGGAGAATTATTAATATAAGAGGTAAAATGAGAACCAAAAGCGGCATTAATGGTAATCCTATTTTTGCTACTAAAGAGAAAGGAGATCTATTCTTTGAGGAAGCAATAGATATTTTAGTGGATTTTTTAAAAGAATATAAAGAAATGGAAGTGTAATAGTTTTAGTTAATGACTAAATGCATGAACAAGTATAAGGCTGTCTCAAAATATTATTTTGAAACAGCCCTTTTTTAATCTACATCTTTAATCTGATTAATAGCTTTTTCTATAACCATATCTGCTCCTGCAATGGCTTTATTTCTACTAACATTAGGGTCTTCTAGAGTTCCACCCATGTTCTTTATTATGTCTTCTGCTCCCATAGAATCATTTCCCTCTGTTTCAACAAAGACACAGTAGTTAATATCCGCAATTTCCTCAAAACCTGCCATACCACTTACCATTGGGCTGGCTGCAGCCAATGGAGAGCTTCCTCTATCAACATTATCTGAGCCTGAATTTAGAACTAAATCAGAGAGACTTTCTCCACCAGCGGTACCTGCTAAATTCGTCTTTACATCTCTATTTCCAATATAGTGGTCATTGGCATCTACATAAGCCTTTTGAAAGCCTGATTCTTTAAGTCTATTTACAGTTTCGTTAGCTGTTTTTAAATCCCCAAAATAACCTCTAATCTTCATATTATCCCTCCAAACTAATAATTTGTTACATGATTATTATTTGTATTATCATTAGAATATATTAATAATAGTTAGGAGATGTAGAGTATCTTCATAAATATATTTAAAAAAGTGATGTTAGAAATTCTGATTAATATTTATCCCTAATGATAAAAATGTTATAATTAAAAGTGATATTAATTTTATGAATAGGAAGTGAGACTTATGTATTCTCAGTATTCGATTAAGGTTATTGAACATTTTATGGCACCACATAATGTGGGTAGTATGGTAGATTATGATGGGATAGGTACTTACGGTGACCCTAGCTGTGGAGATTCTTTGACCATATATATAAAGGTAAAAGATGATATTATAGAAGATATATCCTTTTTAGTATTTGGATGTACCGCCTCTGTAGCAACTTCTAGTATGACTACTGTTCTTGCTAAAGGCAAAACTATAGAAGAAACACTTAAAATAGAAGAGGAAGATATAGTTGAAGCATTAGATGGATTACCAGAAAATAAGCTTCACTGTTCTAATCTTGGAGTACAAGCTTTAAGAAATGCTATTAAAGATTACTTAAGTCAAAAGGATAGACTGGGCTAAAACCCAGTTTTTAACCTTTTATAAATGTATCAAAATTCGATGAAGAATTAGTAAGTTCCGATAATATATCAAGGCTCTTTCCCTCTGATGATGCAATAATAATCAATAAAAATAAAGAGAAAATTGGATAAAGAAAAATCTCTTTTTTTTCTTTTTTGTTCTATAATATTAGAATATAAAATAATTATAAAGTAGGTATAATACAATTCTTCTATAAGGTGGAAAAATGAAAAGAAAACCAAAAATTTATGTAATCAAATTGAATAGAAAGATTCTATATTCCATGATTTTTATATTTCTTATAATTATAGGGTTAGTAGTTTTGAAAAACTCTAAGGCCTCAAAGATATTTAATTACAGAAGAGCAAAACAAACAATTGTAATCGACCCAGGTCATGGGGGTATAGATGGAGGTACTGGAGATAGAAAGGATATTTTAGAGAAGGATATCAACTTAGATATTGGGATAAAGCTTAAAAAAGAGCTATTAGTGGAAGGATTCAATGTAATTATGACTAGGGAAAAGGATGAATCTTTAGAAGATTTAAGTGATATTAATTCATCTAGATATAGGCGTGATTTAAATGCAAGACAAACCATAATTAATGATAACGAACCTTTGGTTTTTATTAGTATCCATGTAAATTCCAGCAAAAACTCCTCTGCTAGAGGTGTGAAAATATATCATTTTCCAGATTCAGAAGAAGGGAAAAAGTTAGCAGATAGTATTGCTAAATCAGTAGATTTGCATATATATGAAAGGCTATTAAAGGATAATAGTTTAATTTCTGAAGTATTAACAGAGAACTTTTACATATTAAGGGAAACTAAATATACAGGAGTACTGGTAGAAGCAGGGTTTATAACCAATATAGAAGATAATAGGTTACTAAAAGATGAAAAATACAAGGAGAAATTAGCCTTTGCTATAAAAAAGGGAATACTTGAATACTTAAAATGAGTCAGAAATAAATTTCTGACTCATAATTTATCTAAAACACTTCTGGCTCTCCATATTTTATATCTAATGGTAGATGTTTTATTTGGTCCTCATTGCTAATCTCCCATCCTTCAACGGTAAATCTATAATTAAGACCTAAATTATCCTTAGCTATTATACAAAAGATAATAGTATCACCTCTATTATTAGATTAGCCTCTTGAATATTTCTATTACGACGACCTTTTTCATAAGCAATTAATTCAAAATCAAAGTCAAAAACAACTGTATTTGTGGATGTATTATATTTATTTTTTTGTTATTAGTTTAACTAATTATGGTTTATGCCCATAATAAAAGGGTAAAATAATTATAGATAATTCTTATCAAAGTTACAAAATTGATAAGAATTAACTATACAGGAGGTGTTTTTGTGCCAGAAGAATTCAAAGCAGGATGTCAAAGACCAGCAATTAAAAAAGATTTAGTTGAAGAGAGCAAAACAGAAGAAAAATTAATTATTGAGGAGGAAGATAATATGATTAAGGTTGGAAAGCCAGCACCAGATTTTACCATACCAGCTTTTTATGAAGGAAAATTTGTTAATTTAAGCCTTTCCGAATATAAAGGTAAATGGGTATTACTATGTTTCTATCCAGGAGACTTTACATTTGTCTGAGCTACTGAAGTATCAGCAGTTGCTGACAAATATAAAGAATTACAAAAATTAGGAGTAGAAGTTATATCCATTAGTGTTGACAGTGTATTTGTTCATAAAATGTGGAACGAACACGAATTATCCAAGATGATAGATGGAGATATTCCATTCCCAATGGGTTCAGATCAAGATGGAACAGTAGGGAAAAAGTATGGCATCTATGATGAAGACAGTGGAGTAGAAACAAGGGGTAGATTTATAATCGACCCAGATGGAATAGTTCAAGGTTTTGAAGTACTTACTCCTCCAGTAGGAAGGAATATAAATGAAACTATAAGACAAATTCAAGCATTCCAATTAGTAAGGGAATCTAAGGGAACTGAAGCTACTCCAGCTGGATGGAAACCAGGCAAGAAAACATTAAAACCAAATCCAGGATTAGTTGGTAGGGTTTGGGAAGAGTGGAGTGTAGAGGAAGCAAGTAAATAGTCAATAATAAAAGAGTCAAGGTTTAAAATCTTGACTCTTTTATTATTGACAAAAGGGAAAAATAATTGTACAATCAAATTGGCATATGCCAATAACATTAACATTGGAGGAGATGAAATGAGGATAGCATTGTCATCAAGTGACAAGGATTTAGATAGTAATTTGGATTTAAGATTGGGAAGAAGTCCCTATTTTATTATTTATGATTTAGATACAGATCAATTTAAAGCCACGGAAAATAAAGGTGAAAGTTCTAGTGGAGGTGCTGGTATTGCTGCAGCACAACAACTAATAGATGAATCCGTGGAAATAGTTATAAGCGGAAATGTTGGACCCAATGCTTTTACCCTTTTAGAAAGTTCTAATATAAAAATGTATAAAGGGGAAAGCATTTCCTGTAAATTATTGATTGAAATGTACAGAGAAGGAAAGTTAGAAGAGATTAAAGAATCTGGTCCTTCTAGAAAGGGTGGACATTAAATGAACATTGTAATATTAAGTGGGAAAGGAGGAACGGGAAAGACTACAATTTCCACTAATTTAGCTTTGTTGATGAAGGCAAACTACATAGACTGTGATGTGGAAGAGCCTAATGGCTTTATATTCCTAAAACCAGAAGAAACTAAAGCTAAAGATGTCCAAATAGAAGTACCTGATATAGACAAAGAAAAATGCACTCTCTGTGGAGCCTGTGTAAAGGCTTGTAAATTCAACGCATTAGCAAAAGGGAAAGATAGAGTTATATTATTTGACAAACTATGTCACAGTTGCGGGGCTTGTGGATTGGGCTGTCCTACAGGAGCCATCACATATAGGAAAAGAACCACAGGTATAATTGAAGAAGGGAAAAAGGCTGAAATGATTCTAAAAAGAGGTATATTAAATATTGGAGAGCCTATGGCTGTGCCCATATTAATAGAATTATTATCAGATCTACCAGTAGATGGAATAAATATATTAGACAGTCCCCCAGGAACTTCTTGTAATGTAGTAAATACTTTACATTATGCTGATAGGGCTATATTGGTTACAGAACCAACAGCTTTTGGACTACACGATTTGAAGATGGCTGTAGAGTTGGTAAAAACCTTTAATATTCCCTTTGGTTTAATTATAAATAAATATGATGAGAAAAACCAATATTTAAATAAATATATTGAAGATGAAAATATTAATTTACTAGGACATATTCCCTATAAAAAGGAAATAGCAATAAGTTATTCAAAGGGAAAAACTCTATTAGACAATGAAGAATATAAAGAAGCTTTTCTTCACATTAAAGAGAAAATAGAGGAGGAACTACTATGAAATTAGGCATAATTAGTGGAAAGGGAGGAACAGGCAAAACTACCATTGCCATATCCATAGCAGAGTTAGAAAAGGGTTCTATTAGTATAGATGCTGATGTAGACGCCTCCAATATGTTTTTATACTATGATGGAGAAGATTTAGATAAAGAATATTTTTCTGGGAACCATATAGCTGAAGTAGATTCGGATATTTGTATCCAATGCGGTCAATGTAATGAAGTATGTAAATTTGATGCTATTGATATGGGAAAAGTTAACCCTTTAAAATGTGAAGGCTGTGGAGCTTGTCAGATAATTTGCCCAGTAGATGCCATTAGTCTAGTAAAACAAAAAACTGCAGATATATATGAAACTAAAACTCCAATAGGTAAAATATTTAGAGCAGATATGGAAATAGGAGGAGACGGTTCAGGATTACTTGTATCCCGTCTAAGGAAAAAGGCAGAAAAGTTTAAACCAGAATCTGGGATAACTATATTAGATGGTTCTCCTGGTGTTGGATGTGCAGTTATAGCTTCTATTACCAACAATGATTTGGTACTTATTGTAACAGAACCTACCAAATCAGGGGAGGAAGATTTCATTAGAGTCCATCAATTAACAGAGCATTTTGGCATAGATTCCTTAGTATGCATAAATAAATACGATATTAATGAAGAAATGTCTTTAGAAATAGAGAACTACTGTAAAGAAAAGGAGATACCTTTAGTAGGTAAAATTCCCTTTGATGAAAAGATTGTAGAATCTATTAATAGTTTAAAATCCATAATATATTATAAGGATAGTAAAGCCAATTTTGCTATAAGAGAGATGTGGAAGACCATAAAAGAAAAATATATTAATCTTTAGGAGGTATTTTGATGAAAATAGCTATTGCTTCAGAAGGAAAAAATGTAAGTGGACATTTTGGACATTGTCAAGGATTTACCATGTATGAAATAGAAAAGGATAAGGTATTAAATAGTGAATTTGTTCCAAACCCGGGCCATAGGCCAGGTTTTCTGCCCGTGTTTTTAAAGGAACAAGAAATTGATATGATAATATCTGGTGGAATGGGAGGTACTGCTCAGGAATTATTTATAGATAACGGAATAGATGTTATCGTAGGAGCAGAAGGCCCTTGTGATGATGTAATAAATGCTTATTTAAAAGGAGAACTAAAGTCTACTGAGTCAGTATGTGAAGAACATAGCCATGAAGGCCATTGTAACTAAAAGCCAATATCATATTGGCTTTTTTTTAAAAAAGTTATTGACATATACCCAAAACTATGTACAATATAATTAATGGGTTTAAACCCAAAACGAAAGGAGGGAATATTATGCCTAGAAGAAATGGTATGGGTCCTATGGGAATGGGACCAATGACGGGATGGGGAAGAGGATACTGTGGTGTCAGAAGATATGGTGCTAGAAGAATGAGTTATGGTTACGGTAGAGGATTTGGAAGATATGATGCTTGGGGAGATTATCCTATCAGTGTAGATGAAGAAAAAGCCATATTAGAAAATGAAAAAACATTTTTAAAATCTAGATTAAGTGAAATAGAAGAGATACTAGAAAGTTTTGATGAATAATAATGAAGGGATGGGGGAACTCATCCTTTTATTATGGTAAAATATATGAGAAGGGAGATGAAAAGAATGGCTAGACCAAGAAAGAGAAGAAGAGTTTGTGGGCTACCTAACTATAAAGCATTTGGACCAGTAAATAGTGATTATATTGGAGAACCAATAATTCTATCTGTAGAGGAATATGAAGTAATTCGTCTTATAGATTTGGAAGGCCTTGAACAAGAAGAATGTGCTGAAAGGATGGATGTAGCTCGTTCCACCGTTCAAAGGATGTACTCAGAAGCAAAACAAAAAGTTGCTGATAGCATAGTAAATGGAAAGATTTTAAGAATAGAAGGTGGAGATTATATATTATGTGAATTAGATAGGGATAAATGCATTCCTTGTAATAGAGGTGGCCATAGACATAGGAGAGGTAGAGGATAGAAGGAGAAGATAAAATTTCTTCCTCTAGTTTATCCTCTTATTAATTTCTTAAATGAACTTTTAGGGATAGCTTTGGTAGTATATAGAACAATAGTATAGGCTAGAGTACCTATTACTAAACTAAAGAGAAAGGAGAATATATTATTAGAATTATATCCACAGAACAGTTTTACTACGTTGTATATAACCAAGACCATAATAGTAGTGGCCATTAAAGGTTTGAAAAATATGTCAATATAATTAATTTTTAATTTAATCACCCTTCTAATGGTCATAATATCTAAAATAAAGGTAACAATACCTGCCAGCAAAAACCCAATGAAAAAGCCATTGATTCCAAACTGAGGATTTCCCACTAGGTAGTATATAGCTAATACTTGAATAATCATACCAGATAGCCTATTTAGGGTAACTATTATATGTCTATTTAAACCATTTAGTATTCCTGAAAAAGTATGTTGTAATGCCATGAATAGGGTTCCATAGGCCATAATATTGATAAATTGGGCAACCTTTAAATCCCCATAGAGGAAAAAACCTAAAGGCTCAGAAAAGAAAATATACAACCCCGTTAATGGCATAGCTGCCATTAAAGTTATTTTTATGGAAAATATAATATTATTTCTTACATTTCTATAGTTTTTCAATGCCATCTGTTCCGATAGATTGGGAACTAGGTTTATTACCATAGCTGATGTTACAATAAAGGGGAGCATAATTAAGGGCATAGCCATTCCTGTAATCCTACCAAAGGTTGCTACTGCCTCACTATTTGTATATCCTATTTTCATAAGATTTCGTGGTATCAATATGGAATTAATAAATCTAAGTATAACATTCAATAATGTAGATACTCCTATAGGCAGTGCTATTGGCAAGATTTGTCTTACAATTGAACTTGTATGGATTTTATTGGATTTAAAGTATATACTCTTTCTTTTCCAAGGCTTAAGCATAAAAATTAGCCATATTAAATCGAACACTTCTCCTACAGTAATTCCAGCAATTGCAATAAATGCCCCATATATGGGTTCAATAGGGCAAATATAATAGAGGAATGCCAATATAATAATAAATCTAGTTACATGTTCAATAATCTGTGAAATGCTTGGAATCATTATCAATTTTAATCCATAATAATATCCCCTTAAAATAGAGCTTATAGATATAACTACAATAGCTGGAATTAAAAGATATAAGGCTAAAACCATTTTTTCATCTCTAAATACTCTTAATGCAATATTTTCTCTAAATAGGATTATAATTAAACTAAATATAATTGATAAAGATAGGGTTAAGAGCAAAGCTACCTTCAAAATCTTTTCAATGGCATACTGATCTTTTCGTGAATTTTGTTCTGCTACCAACCTGGATACCGCTGTTGGAATGCCAACAGTAGAAATAATTAAAAAAATCATCAAAATGGACATGGCCATTTGGAATAAACCCATGGCTTCTGCCCCCAGAAATTTTGACAACATTACATCATAAGTAAAGTTGATAATCTGTATAATGAAATTTACTATGACCAATAAAATAGAACCATAGACAAAGCCTTTTTTTCTCAAAAAACCACCTCTTATAACAAAATCTACGAAGGTTTAATATATATTCATTTATATGCTATAAATAGATTAAAAGAACCTTTACAGTGCCTAGAGGCATCTTTGCAGAAGCTACCTTAAGTTTTCTAGACCCTGGTCTTCAACCACCCAAGTCTAGCTTAGGAATATTAGTTAAAGTTGGTGTTTCTGTTGCGTATTTTAGACAATGTTTATTTTTTTTGGCATTTAAGTTGTCATATTATTCAGATAAAATGATATATAGATGATATTTATTAAATATGAATAGGAGGATATATAATGAAAAGAAAAGTATTAGTTTTAGCTATGGTTTCAATATTAGTAATAGGCTCATTAGTTGGATGCGGCAAAACAGATACTGCTGGGGGTTCATCTGACAAGTTAGTAGTCTATTCACCTAATAGTGAAGACATTATTAACCTAATCATACCAATGTTTGAAAAAGAAACTGGAATAAAAGTTGAATTAATTAGTGCAGGAACAGGTGAATTACTAAAACGTATTGAGTCAGAAAAGGAAAATCCATATGCTGATGTAATGTTTGGAGGTTCCCATTCACAATTTGTACAATATGCTGATTTGTTTGAGGAATACGTTTCCCCAAATGATGAGTATTTAGTGGAAGGCGCTCAAAACAAATTAGGATATACAACTTCCTATATTGCTGATGGAAGCTGTTTACTTGTAAATACAGACCTTATCGGCGATATAAAAATAGAAGGTTATGAAGACTTATTAAACCCTGAGTTAAAAGGTAAAATAGCTGGTGCTGATCCAGCCAGTTCATCATCAGCTTTTGCTCAACTTACAAATATGTTATTAGCAATGGGTGGAGATTATACATCTGATGAAGGTTGGGATTATGTTACTAAATTAGTAGAAAATATGGATGGTAAAATAGCAAGTGGTTCTGGAGCAGCTCACAAATCTGTTGCAGATGGCGAATATGTTGTTGCTCTAACCTATGAAGACCCATCAGCTTCCTATGTAAGAGATGGTGCACCTGTAAAAATAGTATATCCAAAAGAAGGTACAGTATTTTTAAATGCAACTTCTGGTATAGTAAAAGGTTCTAAAAATCTAGAAAATGCTAAGAAATTTATAGATTTCACAATATCTAAAGAAGCACAAGACGCTTTCGGAACCCAATTAACTACTAGACCACTAAGAAAGGACGCTGAACTAGGAGATCATATGACGCCTTTTGAAGACATCTATTTAATCGAAGAAGATGTAGATTATGTTAATGAACATAAACAAGAAATAGTAGAAAGATATATAGAAATATTTACAAGCTTACAATAGCAAAATATAGATAGTTAGAAGGTGAATAATTTGAGTATTTCTATAGATTTTAAAAATGTAATTAAAAGATATGGAGATAATACTGTTATTCCCGGTCTATCTTTAAACATCAAGAAGGGTGAATTTTTTACCCTTCTTGGACCCTCAGGGTGTGGGAAAACTACTTTGTTAAGAATGGTGGCTGGGTTTAATAGTATAGAAGGTGGAGAAATATATTTTAATGATAGATTAATAAATAATGTGTCTCCAAAGGATAGAAATATAGGAATGGTTTTTCAAAATTATGCTATATTCCCCCATTTAACTGTAAAAAAGAATATAGCTTTTGGTTTAGAAAATCGTAAATTACCAAAGGATCAAATAGATAAAAAGGTAGATGATATATTAAAAGTTGTAAAGATTTACGAATTTAAGGATAGATTGCCTGAAAACTTATCTGGAGGACAGCAACAGCGGGTGGCATTAGCCCGTGCAATCGTAATCCATCCAGATGTACTTTTAATGGATGAACCCTTATCAAATTTAGACGCAAAATTACGAATAGAGATGCGTAATGCTATTAAGGACATACAAAGGGATATAGGAATTACAACTATATATGTAACTCATGATCAAGAAGAAGCTATGGCCATATCCGATAGAATTGCGGTTATGAATTCTGGGGTAATCCAGCATGTGGGAACACCTCAAAATATATATCAAAGGCCTTCCAATGTATTTGTAGCAACTTTTATTGGTCGAACCAATATATTAGAAGGTAAACTAATAGTTCAAAATGAAGAAATAATATTGGAATTTGATAATGATTATAAAGTAACCATGGACAATTTGAATATTACACCTGATGAAGGGAAAGAAATTCCAGTAAAGATTTCCGTAAGACCAGAGGAATTTATTATTGATAAAAATGGATTAGGAATAAAGGCTAAGATTGTTAGTAGTATGTTCCTAGGATTGAATACCCATTATTTTGTAGAATTGGAATCAAGGGACAGAGTAGAGATTATTCAAGAATCAACTATTGGAGAAATTCTTGAACCAGGAATAGAAATAGGTCTAAGAGTAAAAAAAGAGAAGATAAATGTATTTGATAAGGAAAGTGAGCTAAATATAACAGAGGGAGTTGTAAACCATGTTAGCTAAAGGGAGAAGGATGGATATTTGGTCTGTTATTACTCTTGTTATATTGATACTATATATATTAATGCTTGTCTTTCCTCTATTTACTATATTAATAAAGAGTTTTGGGGATCCAACTACAGGGAAGTTTTCATTAAACTATTTCAAACAATTTTTTAGCAAAAAATACTATTATGGTTCAGTATCCAATAGCCTTAAAGTTACAACATGGGTTACAATATTAACTATTGTATTTGCTACACCTTTAGCTTATATAATGACCACATTTAATATAAAAGGTAAATCAGCAATTCAAATATTAATATTAATATCGTCAATGCAAGCACCTTTCATAGGAGCATATTCTTGGATATTATTATTAGGTAGAAATGGGGTTGTTACTAATTTTTTAAAAAATAGCTTCAATATCACAATCCCGGATATTTATGGATTTACAGGCATTTTATTAGTATTAACCCTTGAATTGACTCCGTTAATTTATATGTACCTTTCAGGGGCATTAAAAAATGTAGATAATTCTTTGTTGGAAGCTGCAGAGAGTATGGGTTGTACAGGTGTAAAAAAGATATTTAAAGTTATCATTCCTTTAATTATGCCTACACTATTAGCCGGTGCTTTACTTGTATTTATGCGAGCATTAGCAGATTTTGGTACTCCTATGCTAATTGGTGAAGGATTTAGAACCGTTCCAGTATTAATATTTAATGAATTCATTAGTGAAGTAGGTGGAGATGATGGATTAGCAGCAGCTATATCTGTTATAGTTATAATATTTGCTACTGGAATATTCCTTTTACAAAAGTATATCTCCAACAAAAAGGCATTTCAAATGAGTGCTTTACATCCAATTGAAGCAAAAAATGTAAAAGGTATAAAAAATGTTTTAGCTCATATCTATGTATATGCATTTACAATTATTGCACTGCTTCCACAAGTTACAGTTATATATACATCTTTCCTCAATACATCAGGAAGGGTATTTGTTGAAGGTTTCTCTTTAAAAAGCTATAGTACAGCCTTTTCAAAGGTGGGAGATACAATCATAAACACTATTTATTTGTCGGGAATATCCATATTATTTGTGGTTTTATTTGCTATATTAATAGCATATGTTACCGTTAGAAGACGTAATGCAATGACAAATTTATTAGACATATTTACTATGTTTCCATATATAGTACCAGGTTCTATATTAGGGATTGCACTCCTTTTAAGCTTTAATAAAAAACCCCTATTATTAAGTGGAACTGCCTTTATAATGATAATTTCCTTTGTAATACGACGTTTACCTTATACAATACGGTCTAGTGCTGCAATTGTTCATCAAATAAGCATTAGTGTGGAGGAAGCAGCCATAAGTTTAGGTGCGTCTAATATAAAAACATTTTTTAAAATAACATTACCAATGATGTTACCAGGTGTTATTTCAGGAGCTATACTAAGTTGGGTAACCATTATATCCGAACTTAGCACATCCATAATACTATATACTGGTAAAACTAGGACTATGACCATTGCAACATACACAGAAGTAATCCGTGGCAACTATGGAGTTGCAGCAGCATTAGCAACTATATTAACAATAATTACTGTTGTTTCACTGTTGATATTCTTTAGGCTCACAGGTGAAAAAGAAATTACAATGTAATAGATAATATAAAGATGATAAACAACTTTGGTTTAACGATGCCAAAGTTGTTTATCATTTATTGAATATGCTATAATAAGCATATCTAAAGGAAGGGAAGAAGAATTGAATTGGAGAAAACAAATAATAATTTTAAGGATAAGATAAGATACCTTTTTTTAAAATATGCATTTATACCTATTTTGATTCTATATATTTTATTTCTTATATTTATTTTTTTTACAGCAAAGATAAAGGTTGTTAATAGTGCTGATAAGGCAGGAGTTATTATAGGGCAAATGATTACCGATGTATACAATAGCTATTATAATGAAATAGAAAAGATGGCTAAATCAGACATTGTAATTGATTTTGTCGATAGCCGCTTGAACAGTAATCTTGTTTATGAAGAATTTTATAAATTTAATAATCAACAAAAGGTTAAATCTGCATTCCATATTATAGACAAAAATGGTGTTCTGTTAGCTTACACTACACAGTCAGATCCATATATAGATGAAATTATTTTTAAAAATATAGTACCGCGTATTAATAAAGAACCTACAAAAACTTTGACTGAAACCAATAAGATTAAATTTTCTCATGATAGATATACGGTATATACTTTTGGAAGAGCTATATATAAAGGGGATGAAATTATAGGATATATTACCTACCAGTTATATGAAGAGGATATACAAAAGTTAATCTTTGTTAAGGAAGCCCAGGTTGTAGTAATTGCAGATCAATATGATAGAATCATAGCTTCTACCAACAATATTGTCAAGGGATTGATGAACAAATTTACTCCAGAATATACAGATTCGAAACGATATGTGAAGATAAAAGATGGGAAATATCACATGAATAAGAATCATTTATATCCTTCTAATATTTATATATATACATTGAATTCCGTGGGATACAATAAAGCCATATTTATTTTCTATGGAATGTTTACTATGGTGGTAACTCTATTTTTGTACATACTAATGAGATATTTAGCAGATAGAATGTCCTCTGAAAACACTAAGTCGATAGATAAACTATTAAATGCAGTTTATGATTTGCAAAAAGGTAATATGGATTCCTATGTTCATATTAGCACTGGTGATGAATTTGAAATTTTAGCTAATCAATATAATATTATGTTGGATAGGTTAAATGAGCTTATGGTGAAAAATAAAGAATTATCTGATATTAGACGTATAAAGGAAATTAAGCAACTTCAAGCTCAATTTAATCCCCATTTTATTTTTAATATATTAGAAACTTTACGCTATACCATAATTATTGATCAAAATCAAGCCCAGGACATCATTATGACACTTTCTAGATTATTACGTTATAGTATTAAAAACAAAGAAGAGAATGTTTTGTTTATCGATGATTTGGCTTATATAGAAGATTATTTAAAATTGCATAAGATTAGATTTAAGGATCGATTAAATTATACAATAGACGTGTCTGAGGAAGTTAAAAATGCACCAGTACCAAAGCTATTACTACAGGCAATAATAGAAAATTCCATTAAATATGGTTATAAAGAAAAGGATAATTTGAATATAGATATTAAGGGATATATAGCAGAAGAAAACTTAATATTGGAATTAATAGATGATGGAAGTGGAATGACTAATGAACAACTTAATGCAATTAGAGAACTATTGAAAAGATCACCTAACATGACGGAACATATTGGTCTTTATAATGTTCATCGTCGTCTAGTGTTATTATATGGAGATGATTATGGATTGAAAATCGAAAGCCATTATGGAATAGGCACTAAAGTTAACATAACTATACCTTATAGGAGGAAAGATGAAAATGTATAAGGTTTTAATTGTGGAAGATGAAGAAATGATTCGTAAGGGACTTCGTTATACATTTGATTGGCTGAAATCTGATTGTATAGTAATAGATGAAGCTGCTAATGGGCGGGAAGGATTAGCGAAAATAAAAGAATTAGAACCTGATATTGTAATCCTAGATATTACTATGCCTATAATGGATGGTATTACTATGCTTGAGAAAAGTGCAAATGATTCAATTTATAGTGCCATCATAATATCTGGTTACGATGAATTTGAATTTGCAAAAAAAGCAATTAAATTAGGGGTTAGTGAGTACTTGCTAAAACCAGTAGATCAGAGTCAGTTATTTGAAGCTTTAGAAAGAGCTAAAGAGCAGGTCAGCTTGAGAAAACAATATGAAATGTTAAAAGAAAGTTCAGTAGATATTGAAGATATAGAAGTCCTCCCAATAGATTTTGTTCAAAATAAACCTAAGGTATCCAAGCACGTTTCCTATTTACTCCAGTATGTAGAGGAAAACTATAGTAAAAAAATAAGTATTCAAGATTTAGTCGAACCTCTTGGAATGAGTGATACCTATTTAAATCAGAAGTTTAAAGAAGAGACAAGCTATACTTTTAATGAATTTGTAAATAGATATAGGATTCAAAAAGCAATCAATTATATGAAAACAGGGGAGGGAAAAATCTATACAATTGCTTCTGATGTAGGATTTAGTAATTATAGATACTTTATTTCAGTATTTAAAAAATACGCAAAATGTTTACCTGGTGATTTTTTGGAGTATTTTAGAAATAAGGGTTAGAATGAGAGAATAAATCTATAAAAGTCGGAGATTTCCGAACCTCCTATATAATGTCTAATTAGATATTATATAGGAGGTTTTATTTAAAAAATAAATTTCAAAATTAGTGTTAAACTATTGACAAATTACAATAACAAAGGTATTATACATATATACCCATATAGGCATATAAGTATATAATATATTAAATCAATTTCAAGGAGGAATATATATGGCAAATAAAACAAAATTATATTTACTTACAGGTTTTTTAGGTGCAGGAAAGACTACCTTTTTAACCAATGTTTTAAAGGATTTAACTGGTAAAAAAGTGGCAGTAATAATGAATGAATTCGGTAAAGTAGGCATAGACGGAACTATAATCGAAAAGGAAGGTATGGAGTTAGTGGAGATAAACAGAGGTTCAATATTTTGCTCTTGTTTACAACTTTCCTTTGTATCCGCTTTAGTAGAGATGGCAGATAGAGATATGGAATATGTATTTGTAGAAAGCTCAGGCCTAGCTGACCCGTCTAATATAGGAGAGTTTTTAGAAGCTGTAAAGGCAGCTAAAGGGGATGTATACGAATATAGTGGAGCCATTTGTATAGTGGATGGGGTTAACTTTTTAGACCAGATAGAAGATATAGAAACAGTAGAAAGACAACTTAAATTTTGCCATTTAACAGTATTAAGTAAAGTAGATTTAATAGATGAATTAAAACTAAATAAGGTAAAGGAAAAAATAAAAGAGATAAACCCTAAAGTAGATATTATAGAATCTATAAATGGGAAAATAGATTATGATTTTTTGGGAAAAGACCTTTTAGAAGAAGATTGGCTTGGGGTAGAAGACAGTACCAATACTCCAGAAAACAGACCTAAAACTCTAATACTAACCTATGAAGGTAAATTAACTAAAGAAAAGCTTACCCAATTTATAGATACTATAAAAGAGGATTGTTATAGAGTAAAAGGATTTTTCCAATTGGAAGATGGTTGGAATCAAGTAGATGTAGTAGGTAAAAGGATAGATTATAGACCAACGGATAAAGGAGAAGAAAGCTCTCAATTGGTTATTATATCTAAAGTAGGACCTCAGATAATAAGACCTATATTTAACACTTGGGAAGAAATAATAGGGGAAAAGATGATATTAAGATAGGGGGAGAGTTAAATGGATAAATTACTAAATTATTTTAAATTGCTTTCTGACGAAACTCGACTTAGAATAATGGTGCTTTTATATCACAATGAATTTTGCGTATGTCAAATTACTGGAATTACTGGCATATCTCAGCCTAATATATCCAAACATTTAGCTAGACTTAGGGATATGGGATTGGTAAAGGATGAAAAAAAGGAGCAATATACTTTCTATTCATTAAATTTAGAGGATAAACTGTTTGAAGATATACTAACAAAAATAGTTAACAATGTAGCAAATTATCCAGTATTGAAGTTGGATTTAGAAAAGAGTAAGGCAGCGGCCAAATATATTGAATTGGCAAATATATGTAAATAAAATAGGCGGTGATTTTGATGAGTATATTCTCTTGGCTCAACAATCAGCTATTGAAGATGAAATGGCTGTGGAATTTAGTTGAGCTATTAGTTGAAAAGGTGTTTAGACTATCAATGGAAACTAGAATAGGTGGAAGTGTTCACTTTTTCATATATGATACCATAAAGATTTTCATATTATTGTCAGTGATGATATTCATCATATCCTTCATACAAAGTTATTTTCCACCAGAGAGAACCAAAAAGATTATCGGCAGGTTTGAAGGACTAAAGGGGAATATATTTGGAGCATTGTTGGGAACTGTAACTCCTTTTTGTTCTTGCTCCAGCATACCCATTTTTATAGGTTTTGTGTCAGCAGGATTACCTTTAGGAGCTACCTTTTCCTTCTTAATATCATCCCCCATGATAGATTTAGCCTCCCTTATGCTATTAATGTCCTTCTTTGGCACTAAGATTGCAATAGTTTATGTAGCTGTAGGGCTAGTAGTAGCAGTTATTGGTGGGGTTTTAATCAATAGATTAAAAATGGAAAAGTATGTGGAATCTTATGTATGGGGTGTGGAGAATGTAGATATTGAAATAGACACTATGACCCGTAAAGATAGAATAGAATTTGCCAAATCTCAAGTAAGGGATATAGTGGGTAGAGTATGGCCTTATATATTAGCAGGAGTAGCTATAGGAGCAGGAATCCATAACTGGGTTCCCCGATCCATTATAGAAAGAATATTAGGAGAAGGAAATCCCTTCTCAGTATTAATTGCAACTTTTATTGGTATACCAATTTATGCAGATATATTTGGCACCATCCCCATAGCAGAAGCTCTAATTGCCAAAGGAGTAGGCATTGGTACCGTGATCTCCTTTATGATGGGAGTTACAACTTTATCAATTCCATCTTTGGTTATGCTAAGCAAAGTAGTAAAACCAAGGCTATTAGCCACCTTTGTAGCAATTGTAACTTTTGGAATAATAATCGTAGGATATGGACTTAATGGCTTTTCATCACTATTAATATAGGAAGGGTGAATACAGTATGGAAATTAAGGTATTAGGCACTGGTTGTTCTAAATGTGAAAAATTAGAGAAAAATTTAGAAATTGCATTAAAGGAACTAAAGATAGAGGGTACAATAGAAAAGATAGATAATCTAGCAGTAATAGTCAGCTACGGAGTAATGAGTACCCCAGGTCTAGTAATAGATGGAGAAGTTAAATCCGTTGGCAAGGTACCTAAGGTGAAGGAATTGAAGAAGATGTTACAAAAATAATAAAATAATGGAAAACACAAAATCCTTTCCAGAAGTACCAATATTGCAGGAAAGGATTTTGTGCATTAAACATGCTATTGTTGTTGCCTATACTGAGGCTCTTGAGACTGTAAATAATCAAGCCTACTTTGTAGTTCATGCATTATATTTTCAGCTGATTGTGCTAATTGACTAAAACTTTGTTTTGCTTGCTGATCCTCTGTATCCATAGAAAATGTCTTTAATTGGGCAGAAAGCCCCTGAGCACTAACTAAGGCCTGTTGAATTTTATTTACTACCGTCATATAGTTCTCCTCCAATTACAAATATAATTTTCTTAACTTAGTATGTGTAAAAATTTATATTTTATCAGTAATCTATACATAAAGATGTTGATTATTGTAAATAAATATTAACGATAATCTTTTTTAATAAGGTGGTGATAAGCAAGTGCATCTAAAAAATATATTTTTAGAAGCAAAAACTTTAAGTATATTAGAATTGTTCATTAGAGCCTCAATTCTATATTTCTTTTTATTTGGCTCATCAAAAATAATGGGCTTTCGACAACCTGGAATATTGACTCCATATAATTTTTTGATGGCAGCAGGTGTGAGTCATATTGCTGCAGCTAGGATGGTTAGTCCTAAAGGAAGGCTTGTAGATGCTGCAGGCATAATTATATTATATACATTGATAAATCTATTTATTTCATATCTATATACTAAGGCACCTACTATTGTCTCGCAAAAACCTATTATTTTAATAAAAAAAGGTAAACCTATAAAAGAAAATTTATCCAAAGCAAAACTAACCATAGATAATATGTTTTCAATATTAAGACAAAATGGTGTCCATAGTATCCAAGACGTAGAATATTTAATAGCTGAATCTACGGGAAAGTTTAGTGTGGCTATTAATAATAACAGTCTTCCTATAACAAGAAAGATGATGGCTATAGAAACACCAGAGGAAGTTTTATCACAAATCATAATTTATAAAGGTAAAGTAGACGAAATCACTCTTAAAAAAAATGGATTGAATTATGAATGGATTGACCACCAGCTTAAATTAAACAATATTGATAAAATTGATAGCATCTATATAGGAATTTTAACTCCTAGAAAAGATTTATATATTATTAGGTAGGAGAGTTTATATGTTAAAAGTATTTGGAGTAGTAAAAGACATTTCATTATTATCATATTTAATTAGGACTATAATAGTAGGAGTTATAGCTTTTATAGTAGGAAGATTTATGTTTAAAAGGGCTGTAAATCAACTGACCCATTATGACTTTGTGTTAATATGGATATTAGGAGCTATTACCGTATCTCCTCTATTGGATGGGGAAATATCTTTTACCTATATGATAGTTCCTCTAGTGACACTAATATTTTGGCATTATTTTTTCAGTCTCATATCACTTAAAAGTAGAAAGTTTTCCTTCTTTTTTAATGGGAAACCGGTAATCCTAATAGAAAATGGCAAAATTTTAAGAAATAATTTAAAAAAACATTATATAAATGTAGACTTACTTTTAGCCCAATTACGTTTGAAGAATATATTTGATATTTCTGAGGTAAAATATACTATTTTAGAGCCCAATGGGCAATTCAGTATTATTAAAAATGAAGTCAACAGACCAGTAACCCCTTTAGATTTAAAATTGTATGCCAAACCTGTAGATTTGCCATTAGTTATTATCAATGATGGTAAACTTTTCGAAGAAAATTTAATCAAATCAGGAGTAGATAAAGAATGGCTCTTAAACAATCTATCAATTCAACATATTAATCATATCGAAGATGTTTATTTAGCAACTATAGATAGTTCAGAAAAATTATATATTTCTAAACAGGATTAGAGAGTAATAAAAAATTGGTAGTGAAAAATACTTCCTTATTGACAGAGAATTTAAATAAGGGTACAATTATATTGGCATATGCCAATAAGTTCAAGAAAGGGATGAAAAACATGGCTGATTGCAATAACTGTCCATCAAAGAATAGTTGTAGTACCGAACAACAAAATACATGTACCGTGAAAAACAATCCTTTTAATCAAGTCAAAAAGATTATTGGGGTAATGAGCGGTAAGGGTGGAGTTGGCAAATCTACAGTTTCTGTAATGATTGCAGAAGAATTGAATAAAAAGGGATTTAAAGTTGGGATAATGGATGCAGATATTACAGGTCCAAGTATTCCAAGGCTTTTAAATATCAACAAAGATAAGGCTACTGCAAATGAATTAGGCATTATACCTGTTACTACTTTTAATGGAATAGAGGTAATAAGCCTTAATCTCCTAATGGAAGACGAAGACCAACCAGTTATATGGAGAGGTCCATTAATTGCGGGAGTGGTGCAACAGTTTTGGACCGATGTTCTATGGGGAGATTTAGATTATCTCATCATAGACATGCCTCCGGGAACAGGAGATGTGGCCTTAACGGTTATGCAGTCTATACCTATATCAGGATTAGTCATGGTATCGGTACCTCAAGATTTGGTCTCCATGATAGTTTCAAAGGCTATAAATATGGCTAAGAAGATGAATACACCTGTACTTGGCGTAGTAGAAAACATGAGTTATGTAAAATGTCCTGATTGTGGCAAGAAGATTAGAATATTCGAAAGTGAAAATACTTTTGAATTCTTAAGAAATAATAATTTAGAACTATTGGGAGAACTTCCTATGGCTAAGGATATAGCTAATATTTCTATAAATGGGAATTCAAAATTAACGGAAGAAGTAAAGAAAACCTTTGAGGAAATTGGTAGTAAAATAGTAAGTTCCTTAACTTAAAATGTATTTGGGGGAATTCATATGGCAAGACCAATTAAATGTAGGAAAATAGAATTTTTCCCTGATACCACGTATTTTATGCCTTCAGGTAAGGAAAACCAAGAGATTGAAGAGGTAAGATTAAAGCTAGAAGAATTAGAAGCTATAAGACTAAAAGATATGGAAGGGTTAACTCAACAGGAATGTGCTGATATAATGGAGGTATCTAGGCAAACCTTCCAAAATATAATAGATAGTGCTAGAAAGAAAATAGCAATAGCTTTAACTCAAGGATTGGCTATAAATATTAAAGGGGGAAATTTTGCTTTTAGCTTTTGTGAGCTAAAATGTAATAAGTGTAATAAAACCTATGAAATTAATTATATAAAGGATAAAAACCTATGTCCTTCTTGTAATTCTGAAGAGGTAGTCTGCAAGAAAAAGAATAGAAGATGTAGTAGATGGTGTAGTAGATAGTATAAACCCCTATGTTTTTGGAAAAAATAAGAATATTAAAAACATGGGGGTATTTTGATGGATAAATCTAAGAATTATTATAAAGATAAAGCTCAAAGGGTAATAGAATATGCTAATATATTGTCCAAAAAGTTCAAAACAAAAGAAAAGACAGAAGAAGAAAAAATACTAGAAAATTTAAAAAAGGCTCATGAGGAGTGGAAAAACAAGGAAGTATATTTTGAGTCTGTAACAGATCCAGATTTGGTAGACCATGCCATATATGAATTGAAAGCATCAAAGATTAAATATATTTATCTATTAAAAAAGGTAAAGGAAAGAAATATTAGGTAATATTTACACCACCTGTCCCCTATTATATAATAGAAAGTATAATGGGGGGGATATTATGGAGATTGGTTCTGTGTTGGCTTTTGTTTTCGGATTATTTTTACTATATATTATAGGCATATTGTTGGTAATTCCCATAAAAATTATTATTAAATTAATAGTAAATGGGGTTTTAGGAGGGATTCTATTATTGATAGTTAATTTGATAGGTGGTCTTATAGGAATAAGTATAGTAATCAATCCGTTAACTGCTATAATTGCTGGTGTTTTGGGTATACCAGGTATCATTTTACTATTAATAGTACAAAATATTTTGTAATTTAGTCCTTTTGTTTGCAAATATTGTCCATATCTGATATAAATATAATAGATAATATATTTAGTAAGGAGGCATTCCCATGGCAGCAATTAAAATACAAGTAGAAAAAAGAACAGGGCTTGGGAAAAACAAAGTTAGCAAAATTCGCCAAGGTGACTTTGTTCCAGGAGTTTTATATGGTAAAGGTGAAGAAACAGAACATATCCAAGTTGATACACGCATTTTTGATAAGGTATATAGAAGTGCTGGAATGAGTACTTTAATAGACTTAGAGTTAGATGGAAAAATTGCACCTGTATTGATTAAAGAAGTGCAAGTTCATCCCTTTAAAAAACAATACCTACATGTAGATTTTCAAAAACTTAACATGGATGAGACTGTTAAATTAACTATTCCTATCATATTAACAGGTAGGGATAATATTAAAGAAAAAGAAGGTATATTGATGCAGCAATTAGACGAAATTGAAATAGAATGTTTACCAATGGACATTCCTCAATCAATTGAAGTTGATGTATCCAATATAGATTTCAATACTCCTGTTTTTGTATCAGACCTGGACATATTTACCAACGAAGACATCGTTGTATTCAGAGAAGCAGATGATGTAATAGCAAGTCTAGTAGAGCCTACATCAGAAGAAGAATTAGAAGAATTAGAAGAAGACGTAGAAGAAATAGATGCAGACGAAGTTCCAGTAATAGGAGAAGAATCAGAAGAAAATTCAGAAGAAGAGTAATGGAAAGATAAAAACAGATAGGCCTAGGCTTATCTGTTTTTTTGATTGCCATTATACCTTTGTTCCTTTAGAATATGATTAAGGAGGATTGTCCATGGAACAGATAGTAGAAGGTAAGAAAAAATCATTTATTAAAATATTTTCGGTAATAATAGGATTTGTTATCTTAATAGATTTTATTATATATATTATGAACAGATATATAGAAGAACTTTCTCCTTATGTTGCTAATATATCAGTTATTTTTTTGGTTGTAATAAGTTGTAGTTTTATATTGATCAAGTATTTTTCCAAATATTCCTATACTTTGGAAAAAGAACATTTGACATTCCATCGAGTTATAGGGAAAAGAAGATTTCAAATCCTTAGAATAGATTATTTTGATTTAATAGGTATTTTTCCCTATAGAGAGGAAGATGAAAAATATACATATAATTTTACCTTCGATAAAGAAGGAGAAGATGTATATATTGGACAATTTATAGACAATAATAGAAGGATAAGCTTTTTATTTACTCCCAACGAAGAGATTTTAAAAAGATTAAAAAGAATGTTAAAAAACAAGGAGTGAAAAAAATGGGTAAAATATTATCTGCATATCTATTTCCTCATCCTCCTATTATAGTTGAGGAAATAGGGAGAGGTGAAGAGAAAAGGGCTAAGGAAACTATAGAAGGTTCTAAAAAGTTAGCCAAGGATATAAAGGATAAAAAACCTAGTACTATTATTACCATAACTCCCCATGGCCCTTTATTTAGAGATGCCATATCCATATCTACAAAGAAAATTTTAAAAGGAGATTTTAAAAATTTCGGAGAGAGAAGCTTGCACTATGAATTTGAAAACGATTTAGAATTGGTAAACAATATTATTGAAAAAAGCAATCAGCAAAATATATCTATTGCAAGAGTAGATGAAAATTTGGCTGAGGATTTTAATATTAGTTTAAAATTAGACCATGGAGCTTTAGTACCTCTATACTTTGTGGGGAAAGAGTATAATGATTATAAGCTTGTCCACATAACCTATGGATTATTGCCACCTAAGGATTTATACAGATTTGGACAGATAATCCAGGATTCAGTATTGGAATCTGAGAAAAATGTAGTATTAATAGCTAGTGGGGATTTATCCCACAAACTATCTGATGAAGGACCCTATTCCTATTCTCCCTATGGGGAAAAATTTGATAAGAAAATAGTGAATATTTTGAAAGAGGGAGATTTTAAATCCATAGTTTCTTTTGACTTAAGTTTAAGCGAGAGGGCAGGGGAATGTGGACTTCGTTCCCTTATGATACTTTCTGGTTTTTTAGATGGATTTAATGTGGAACCAGATGTTTTATCCTATGAAGGACCTTTTGGAATAGGATATTGTAATGCTAAATTTTCCGTATTGGACAAGGAAAATAGAAATAACATATTCGAAGATTTAATCCATATAGAAAAGGAAAGGATTGCTGAAGCTAGAGAAAGTGAAGATGAATATGTAAGGTTAGCTAGAGCTAGCTTAGAACATTATGTTAAACATAATGAAAAGATAAAAATTCCTGAAGGTTTAAGTGAAGAACTATTAAATGATCCACATGGAGCCTTTGTAACCTTGAAGAAGGACGGATTGTTAAGAGGTTGTATCGGTACTATAAAACCTACACAAAAAAATCTTGCAATGGAGATAATAGAAAATGCCATTAGTGCAGGATTAAGGGACCCGAGGTTTGACCCTGTTAGAGAAGAGGAATTACCTGAGTTAGTATATTCAGTGGATGTATTAAAGGAACCAGAGCCTATTTCCTCCATAGAAGAACTAGATGTAGAAAAGTATGGAGTTATAGTTTCTAAGGGATTTACAAAAGGATTATTATTACCTAATTTAGAAGGAGTAGATACACCTGAAGAACAGATTAGAATTGCTTTAAATAAGGCAGGTATAGGAGAGTATGAGGATTACAAATTAGAACGTTTTGAGGTAATAAGGCATTTTTAAGGGGGTTATATTATGGAATGCATGTATTATGAAAAAAAGGAAAATAATATAGTAAAATGTCATCTTTGTCCTCACAATTGTACTATCCAAGATGGAAGCATTGGGATTTGTAAAGCTAGAAAAAATATTGATGGAACACTTATATCATTGAACTATGGAAAGATTACTTCCTATGCCTATGACCCTATAGAGAAAAAACCCTTATATCATTTCTATCCTGGTTCAAATATTCTTTCTGTAGGAAGTTTTGGTTGTAACTTGGCTTGTGATTTTTGTCAGAATTGGGAAATTGCCCATGAAGATTCCCTTACTATGGAAATAGAAGATGAGGATATCATATTATTAGGAAAATCTAGAGGGTCCATTGGCATTGCCTATACTTATAATGAGCCTAGTATATTCTATGAGTATGTATACCATATGGCTAAACTGGCTAAAAGGCAGGGGCTAAAAAATGTATTGGTTACCAATGGATATATTAATGAAGAACCTTTAAAACAACTGTTACCCCATATAGATGCTATGAATATAGATTTAAAGTCCATTACAGATGATTATTATAGGAAAATATGCAAAGGTAGGTTAGAGCCTGTAAAAAGGACTATTGAATTGGCAGCTAAAGCTACCCATGTGGAAATAACCACTTTAGTTGTTGAAGGAGAAAATAGTTCCGATGAGGAGATAAATAGATTAGCTCAATGGATTGCTAGCATAGATAGAAGTATACCTCTCCATCTATCCAAATATTTTCCCGCTTACAAGATGAAATTACCAGAGACTACCTATGATACCCTTGTGAGATTAAAGGAAATTTCTAAAAGATATTTAGACTATGTATATATAGGAAATGTATGGGGTATTGATAATAACACCTATTGCCCTAATTGTTCAAATCAACTTATTAGCAGATATGATAGAGGGGAAGTAAAGGGAATAGAGGATAAAAAATGTACTAAATGTGGGGAGAAGATAAATATTTTATTTTAAATTTTCCATTGCCAAGCACAAAATGGATTTTGCATGAATAGGATATAATAATAAGGCAAAAATCCTAGTAAATAAGTTAGTAAGGGGTTGATTATATGAATTGTGAACTATGTAATGAAAAGGCAAAGGATAATGTAGATTTACTAGGGACAAATCTGTGTAAGGACTGTTATAATGCCATAGCAACTACTTCCATATCCAATAAAAAGTACGATTATTATAAAGAGATAATAAAATCAATCTTAAAAAAATATATATACAATAAGACAATCTTAAACCCCGTAGAATAAATTACGGGGTTAAATTTTTTCACAAATAATATATAATTAATATAAATATTGAATAGGCAGGTGAAGGATTATTGGATACACCTATTATTAATAAACTAAAAAAAATGAAAGATAAAAACCCTATTTCCTTCCATACTCCAGGGCATAAGGGAAAGAGTACTTTATTAAATTGGAAAGAGCTTATACCTGAAATAGATATTACGGAAATACCTGGCATGGACAATCTTCATGATCCTAGGGGGATTATTAAAGAAAGCCAATCTTTAGCAGCTAAAACCTTTGGTGCCAAGGATACCCTATATTCTGTTAATGGTACTACAGGAGGTATCTACATAGCTTTAGGGGCAATAACCAATCCAGGAGACAAGATATTGATACAAAGGAATTCCCATAAATCCATATATAATGGAGCCATCTTAAATAGATTAAATATAGAATATGTCTATCCTAATTACAATGAAAACTATGGAATATTCACAGGAGTAGACCCATATATAATAGAAGAAAAATTAAAGGAAGATTTAGAAATTAAAGCAGTAGTATTAACATATCCAGATTACTATGGAATCTGTTCTAATATAAAAAGAATAGCAGAAATAGTTCATAAATATGATAGAATATTATTAGTAGATGAAGCTCATGGCAGCCATTTTATTTTTTCCGATAAATTGCCAATATCTGCACTGAAGGCAGGAGCAGATATAACAGTTCAAAGCATTCATAAAACTTTACCTAGTTTTACTCAAACCTCAATGATTCATTTAGGAACAAATCGGGTAGATATAAAAAAATTAAAAACCATGTCATCCCTCTATCAGACCACCAGTCCCTCCTATTTGTTCATGGCATCCTTGGAAATGGCAAGGGCATATATGGAAGGGAAAGGAATAATAAGATTAGAAGAAAATATAATGAGGATTCATGAATTGACAAAGGAATTGGAGAAAATCCCTAGGGCTTATCTGTTTACAGGAGATGAAGAAGACAATACCATCTTTGATAAGGATACTACCAAAGTGCTATTTAGAATAGATGGCATAACTGGGACAAAAGTAAGTAATATATTAAGAGAGGACTACAATATCTATCTGGAGATGGAAGATATTAATTATTGTTTAGCCTTAACTAGTCTAATGAATGAAGAAAGAGATTTTAATTTGTTAAGCAGAGCCATAGAAGAAATAGCTAATAAAATACCCTATGAAGAAATAAACACTATAATACCTAATATGTTAAGACCTAATATAGTATTACCAATATATGAAGCCTTTTATAAAAACAGAAAGGTATTAGATTTAAAGGAAGCTTTAGGGAAAATATCTGCCTCCTTCATAACGCCATATCCACCAGGAATACCCCTTCTGTGCCCAGGAGAACGGATTACGGAAGAACTGGTAGAATATATGCGGTTTTTAATGGATAAAGGTATAGAAATAATGGGGTTAATAGGCTATAATAGAGAAAAGATGGAAGCAGTAGATTAAGAAAGGAATGACTTAGTATTGAAGGGAATATTTATTACATTAGAAGGCCCAGATGGATCAGGAAAAAGCACTATTATGGAGAAGATAGTAACCTATTTTATAAATAACAATATGGATTTTATCTCTACTAGGGAACCTGGAGGCACCGAAATAAGTGAAAAGATTAGAAATATTATTTTAGATAAAAACAATAAAAATATGGCTCCTGAGACGGAAGCACTTCTTTACGCCGCCTCAAGAGGGCAGCATGTCCACGAGAAGATTTTACCAGCGTTAAAGGAAGGCAAGATTGTACTCTGTGAAAGGTTTATCCTTTCAAGTTTAGCCTATCAAGGAGTAGGTAGAAAATTAGGTATAGAAGAAGTAAAGATGATTAACGATTTTGCTATTAAAGGCATTAGACCAAATCTTACATTGTTTTTTTATGTAGATCCTGTAACTACTTTAAATAGAAAAACAGAACAAAAAGGAGGGGATAGGTTAGAAAGAGAAGGAATAGATTTTCATAAGGAAGTATATGAGGGATATATGAAGCTTATTAAGATGTATCCTGAAAATATCCAAATAATTGATGCAACAAAATCTATAGAAGAAGTATTCAAGCAAAGTATATATTATATAGAAAATATACTTAAAAGGAGGAGTTAGAATGAAACTGATAATTGCCATAGTTCAAGATCAAGATGCTCCAAGCCTAATAGATGAACTTACAGAAAAGGAATATAGGGTAACAAAATTAGCCTCTACTGGTGGATTTTTAAAATCTGGGAACACCACTTTATTGATGGGGGTTGAGGATGATTCAGTTCATGAGGTAATAAGGATAATAGAAGATAATTGTAAGACTAGAGATATTACCACTTCCTTGTTAACCGTATCTATGCCAGGGGATACCTATATACCTTATCCACTAGAGGTAAAAGTTGGAGGGGCCACCTTATTTATTTTAGATGTGGAAAAGCATATTAAGATATAATTGGGAGGAGTTAGAATGAAACTTATAATTGCCATAGTTCAAGACGATTATTCAACAAAGGTTATAAAAAGTCTTATGACAAAAAAATATAGGACTACTAAGCTATCTTCTACTGGTGGGTTTTTAAAATCTGGAAACACTACCCTTTTAATAGGAGTAGATGATGAAAAGGTTGATGATGTTGTAAAGACAATAGAAGAAGAATGTAAAGATAAAAAAACTAGCAGAGGGAAGGATCATATAGCTATAGGTGGCGTTCATATATTTATATTGAATATGGAAGATTTTAAGAAGATTTAGTTTTGGAGGAATTTCATGGATTTTAACAATATAATCGGACACGAAAGAATAATAGGGAATTTAAAAAAGGCTATTGAGAAAGAACAAATATCTCATTGTTATTTGTTTGAAGGGGAGGAGTCTTTAGGGAAGAAAAAGGTAGCATTAACTTTTGCAAAAACTCTACTCTGTAAGGAACAAGGTCTGGAACCTTGTAATAGATGTAATTCTTGCTTAAAATTCAATAATTGGAATCACCCGGATTTGAAACTAATAGAACCAGAAAAAGGTTTAATTAAGAAGAGGGTAATTGATGATTTGATTAAGGATATTAATATAGCTCCTTTTGAGAGTAAGAGAAGGATAATAATTATAGATGATAGCCATGAAATGAGGATGGAGGGACAAAATGCATTATTAAAAACATTAGAAGAACCTCCATCCTATATTAATATTATTTTAATAACTTCTAATAGTAATAATCTTATACCTACAATATTATCTAGGTGTCAAATAATTAAATTTTGTCCCGTAGAAAACTCCAAAATAGTTCAATTATTAAGAAAAGAGTATGATAAAACCTTAGAAGAAGCTAGTTTTATTGCAGATTTTACAAAGGGAAGTATAGGTAAATCCATAATGCTTTCCCAGTCAGATGATTTTTTCAAAAAAAGAGAAGAAATTATTGAAATAATTCAAAGTATAATAAATGGAGATAAGATTAAAATATTTAATTCCATAGATTTTTTTCTGAAAAACAAGGAGGATTATGAAGAGATATTGGATATTATTCTCTATTGGTTTAGGGATATAATCATTTATCAGCAGGTTGAAGATTCAGACCTTATAATAAATAAGGATAAAATTTCTATATTATCTAATCAATCCTATTTAAATATAGATAGGATTAATGATATAATAGACAATATAGTGGAGACAAAACAAAATATTGATAGAAATGTCAATTACCAACTAGCTATGGAAACAATGCTTTTAGGAATGCAGGAGGTTTAAATATATGATAACAGTAGTAGGTGTAAGATTTAAAAAGGCAGGAAAGATATATTATTTTGATCCTGAAGATTTGGATATAAGTAAAGACGACTATGTGGTAGTAGAGACAGCAAGAGGGATAGAATTTGGCCATGTAATAGTAGGACCAAAAGAGGTTACGGAGGCAGAAATAGTTCCACCCTTGAAAAGGGTACTCCGTGTAGCTGGAGAGGAGGATTTTATAACCCACCAAAGCAATAGAGATAAAGCTCAAGAAGCCTTCGGAATCTGTGAGCAAAAAATAGTTGAACATGGTCTAGAGATGAAATTAGTAGATGTAGAATATACTTTTGATAATAATAAAGTCATTTTTTATTTCACAGCCGATGGTAGAGTGGATTTCAGGGAATTGGTAAAAGATTTAGCAGCTATTTTTAGGACCAGAATAGAATTAAGACAAATAGGTGTGAGAGACGAAGCTAAAATGATAGGAGGATTAGGCCCCTGTGGGAAGCCTGTTTGTTGTACTACATTTTTGGGAGAGTTTGAACCTGTTTCCATTAAGATGGCAAAGGAGCAAAGCTTATCCTTAAATCCTACCAAAATATCTGGATTGTGTGGAAGACTTATGTGTTGTCTAAAATATGAACAGGAGGTATATGAGGAATTATTGGAAAGAATGCCAACGGTAGGTACAATAGTAATAACACCTGAAGGCAGAGGAACCATCATCGAAACCTATACATTATTAGAAATGGTGAAGGTTAAAGTAACACTTGAAGATGATACAGAGGAATTATTTAATTATAAAGTAGATGAAATAATAATGACAAATGAGAAGAATCCTCAATATATTAGTGGAGGAGAAGAAGTAGAAGAAGTGGAAGATGAAATAAATGATTATAAATAAAAATAGTTCTAAATTTTCATATTTACCCTTTTATTATTTAAGATAATCTGATAAAATTATATCGTAGTACCAGACAAGCAATTGGGGGGTGAAACATTTGGCATATAAAATTACCGATGCATGTATTGCATGTGGCGCTTGCGAAGCTGAATGCCCTACTGAAGCTATAAGCGCAGGAGATATTTATGTTATAGATCCAGACAAATGCATAGACTGTGGTTCTTGTGCTAACGTATGCCCAGTAGATGCACCTCAACCAGAATAATAAGCCAATATAGAAAAGACCCTATAGAAGGGTCTTTTTTAGTAAAAGAGGAGAATTGAAATGAGTGAAGGAATACTTTATATATGCCCTACCCCTATAGGAAATTTAGAGGATATTACCTTTAGAACCATTAGGACTTTAAGGGAAGTAGATTTAATTGCAGCAGAGGATACTAGGCATACTATAAAGCTATTAAATCATTATAATATAAAAAAACCTTTAATATCCTATCATGAACATAATAAAAAATCAAAAGGGCATTTATTGATAGAAAAACTAAAATCAGGTATAAATATAGGCCTAGTAACTGATGCAGGTATGCCAGGCATATCAGATCCAGGAGAGGATATAATCCATTTGAGTATAGAAAATGGAATAGAGGTTATAGTTTTACCAGGACCAACTGCTTCTATAACTGCTTTAGTAGCCTCTGGTTTTCCAACTAATAAATTTGCATTTGAAGGCTTTTTACCTTCCAAAAAGAAGGATAGAATAAAGGAATTAGAAAGATTAAAAGACGAAAAAAGGACTATAATCTTCTATGAAGCTCCCCATAGAGTATTAAACCTTTTAAAAGATATGGAAAAGGTCCTAGGCAATAGGCAGATATCCATATCTAGAGAATTGACTAAGATACATGAGGAAACTTTTAGAGGGTATATATCTGATGGAATAAAAAAGTTTGAAATTCAAAATCCTAAAGGAGAGTTTGTTTTAATAGTAAAAGGAGCAGAAATAGAAAAGAAGGATATATTTGAAAATATTAGTATAAAAGAACATTTAGAATTATACATTGAAGAAGGTTTAACCAAAAAAGATGCTGTTAAAAAGGTAGCTGAAGATAGGGGGATATCCAAGAATTTAGTCTATAAGGAGAGCATAAAAATAAAATAAAAATACCCGTCATAAAGGCGGGCATTAGTATTTATTTTCTTAAATCTTCCATACAAGCTGGACAGATATTTTTACCTTTATAGGTAACTACATCTTTGGCTTGTCCACAGAAAATACAAGCAGGAGCATATTTTTTTAATACAATATGTTCTCCATCAACAAATATTTCCAGTGCATCTTTTACTTCAATATCTAGGTTCCTCCTTAGTTCGATAGGTATAACAACTCTACCTAGTTCGTCTACTTTTCTTACTATTCCAGTTGATTTCATAATCATTCCTCCTATTTTGATGGTCGAAAATTCGACTGCTTTCTACAAAAACAATACCATAACTACCAAAATCAGTCAACAGGTTTTGTTAAAAAATCTACAAATAAATTGATAATTTTTATTATATTTGGTGAGGTGGATAAGGTGTATAATATTAATGACCAGTTAAAGGAAAAGATTGTTTATTTAAATAAAATTTTATTAGATAAATACAAAGATGTATTATCCTTGGATAAAAATTTAATCAGACAGTTCATAGAAAAAAATGTAGGCCCAATAGTAAAGCTTGAAAAATTAACCAAAGATCAATTGACCTACTATTCGCAGGAAGGAGGGATATTAGGGGTAGATGGTTCTAACAATCGTATGGGAGGAGCTTATCCTCATTTTGTTGAAATCTATCAAGGTTTAGCTAAATCCACCATCCATAAGGATAAACCCATCTATAAAACCGACTTTTATACCCCCTTATATTCCGAAGGGGAAGAAACTAATCCTTTAGAAAACCCTTTAGAGAAGGATCAATCCATTAGAAGTGAAAAACTTTCTACCATAGAAGTGGAAGTAGCATTAGAAGGAGTTCGCAAATTTAAACCCTATGCAGTAATAATGGATGGTTCCCTTATCCGATACTATATAGAAAGTTTTAATAGATGGATGGAATTAAGGAAGGAATGTGAAGAAAATGATATTATTTTAATAGGGGTAATAAAGGATATAAAAACCTCTATAATAGGCGATTTACTCATGAAGGATAAATCCTTATCCATAAAGGAATCCTTCCACGATAGGGAGCTATTATACGGGCTATTGGAATATGGAGAAATGGTTCCGATCCAAGCAGAAGTTACAAAGAAAGCTCAAGAGGGCTTTTCATCCTTGTTTATGAGGAGTTCAGAAGCTCCAAACGTAATAGGTATGGATATATTAGATAATCAAAGAAATTACTTAGAAGAGATGGCAAAACTTGTATTTACTTTAACTCCTAAGGATGGTAGGGGGGTACCCCTATGGATTGACATAGTAGATAGTGAAGTTAAAATACCTGATAAGATGATAAGGGGATTACTTGAATCCTATTTAGATAGGGAAATATTAGAGAAATTCTTTATTTCTGAAAGGGATAAGAGAACAATGTAGGAGGGATAGAAATGAAAGTAGTTGGTATTACTACTCAACAGGAAGTATATATAGGCTCTAAAGATAGAAATTTTAGGATAAATGAATTTTTAATCATTGTAGACTCCTATCAAGGGGATTTAATGGGGGAAGTAGTAGAAGCTAAGACCTACAATAGATATATACCCTTAAGTATGCATGGGGAACTAGCTGATAGTTCTGTAATAGAGTCCTTAAAGGCTATTGGATACAATATAGAAGAGGATACCATATATATTGGAAAGGTAAGACTATTAAACGAAGCCTTATATCCAGTAGAAACAGGTTCTAGTGTAAGAGTTCCCGTATTTGATGAAGTTAAGGATTTGATGATTAAATCTTCTCCAGAGGAAGGTTTAGTATTAGGAATAATAAAGAATACAGATCAGATGGCTGACAATATGGATGAACAGTACAAGGATTTATTGTATACTTTTGAAGAAGGTGAACTCAAAGAACAAAAAGATATTCCCTATATATTCGATATAAAATCTATGCACCAATATCCTCATATTGGAGTGTTTGGCGGTTCTGGTTCAGGTAAATCCTTTGGACTTAGGGTAGTTTTAGAAGAATTGATGGATTTAAATATTCCTACCATAGTATTAGATCCTCATTTTGAAATGGATTTTAGTGAAATAGGGGACTATATGCCTAAAGAAAAGGTAGATAATTATAAGGACAGATTCAAATGTCTACAAGTAGGATTCCATGTAGGAGTCCGTTTTGAAGATTTATCCCATCAGGATATAAAAAATCTATTAGATGCTTCCAGCCCATTGACAGACGCTATGAACAATGTAGTAGATATACTATTTAAGAGGAATGATTCTTACAACAGTTTTCACAACAGACTTAAAATGTTGGCAGAAGCCCAAGAAGAAGGTTCCTTAGACAGAATAGTAAGAAGGATAGAAGAAAGTAATCCTGGATTAGAAAAGGAAGGTTGGCAAAAGAGGAAGGAAATATATTTAAATTATGATAAAACATGTCCTTATAGTTCTGTAAGAGGAATTATATGGAGATTGAATAGATTGGACAATGAAGGAATATTTAGCAAGGATATTAAGGAGATTGAAGAAGGATTACATATGGGGAAATTAATAGTAATCCAAGGTAGTACTAGGATACTTCAGGTATTTAGCACTTATCTATTAAATAATATATACCATAAGAGAAGGGATTATAAAGACGCCTTATATAAAAAGACTACTGCAGATTATTTTCCACCTTTTTTAATAGTTACAGATGAAGCCCATAATTTTGCGCCAAAAGGATATGATTCTCCATCAAAATCCATACTAAAGGAAATATCCCAAGAAGGAAGAAAATATGGAGCTTTTTTAATATTAGCCACCCAAAGACCAACCTTATTAGATGAGACCATAACTGCCCAATTAAATACCAAATTCATATTTAGGACTGTAAGGGCTTCAGATATACAGACCATAAAAGAGGAGACGGATATAACAGAGGAAGAAGCAAGAAGGTTACCCTATTTGAGAACAGGAGATGTATTTATATCAGAAGCTTCCATGGGGAGGACTATATTTGCTAGGATTAGAGCAGCAAATACTACCAGCCCTCATAGGGAGAACCCCTTTGATGAATTAAAAAACAAAACCGTAGAAGACGATAATAAATTTTTAAATATTATAGAAGGCAAACTACCTATCAATGGCAACGACTTTATAAATGTAATAAAAGAAATAGAATCAGAAACAGGCCTTACCTATCCTTTAAGCCTATTTGAGGAAAAGCTAAACAATCTAGTAGAAAAGGGCCTCTTAAAAAAAGAAAAAACGCCATTCTTCAACATATATAGAAAATAAGTTCTCTTTTCGGTGCCAGGCACCAAAAAGAGAACTTATGGAATATTCTGAAAATTAATGCTTAAAATAAAATAAATATTATTCTAGCCCCTTTCATATATTTCTATGAAAGGAGTTTTTTTATGGTTAATACTATATGGTTTTTAATGATTTTCGTTGGTATATTATATGGAATTTTTACAGGAAATTTAGGGGAGATAAATAATATCATCCTAAGGGAGACTCAAGAAGGAGTTACCTTTGCTATAAGCCTCATTGGTATAATGTCTTTTTGGTTAGGCATAATGAATATTGCAGAAAAGTCTGGCCTTATAAAAAGTATATCTAAAGGATTTAGACCTATAATAAGGATGCTATTTCCTGATATCCCAAAAAACCACCCAGCAGAAAGATGGATACTAATGAATTTCATAGCCAATATGTTTGGAGTAGGGAATGGAGCCACTGCCTTTGGGCTTAAAGCCATAAAAGAATTAGATAGTTTAAATACCAATAAAAAAAGAGCCACCAATGCTATGGCCATGTTTTTGATTATAAACATGTCTTCTTTACAATTAGTGCCATTAACCATAGTAAAACTTCGATACGATTATGGCTCAAAAAATCCTACAGGAATAATAGGAATAACCATATTAGCTACTTTTTTGTCCACCTTTGTGGCTGTAATTGTTGGGAAAATATTAGAGGGGAGAAAAAAATGTTAGAGATTATCTCTTTAGGAATAGTACCCTTTATGATATTGATAATTCTTGGTCATGGATATATAAAGGGAATAGATATTTATACTACTTTTATAGAAGGGGCAGTAGAAGGATTTAAAACTGCCATTAAGATAATGCCCTATTTAATTGCCATATTTATAGCTATAGGTATATTTAGGGGTTCTAGTGCTTTGGATATGATTACTGACCTTTTAAGCCCTATTACCAAATTACTAGGCATTCCAAAAGAACTCTTGCCTCTAATTTTAATAAGACCTATATCTGGTTCTGGAGCATTAGGGGTAGTAAAGGATATTATAAGTCATTATGGACCAGATTCCTTTCCAGGAGTAGTGGCTTCCGTTATGATGGGTTCCTCAGAAACCATATTCTATACCATAGCCTTATATTTTGGCTCCATCGGTGTAAAGGACCACAGACACACCCTAAAAGCAGCCCTAATATCCTACATAATATCCATATTTATAACTATATTCATATGTGGAATCTTTTACAATTGACAATAGACAATTAAGGCGACCATAGGTCGCCCAAGATCCTTCGCTGACGTTTAGGATGACATTTCTTAATTGTCCATTGATTTACTCCAATATATAAACTTTTACTTTTCTTCTACCAAAACGTCTTACTTCCCCAGATGTATTGAAAAATAAGTCTATTTTATTTCCTTTGATAGCTCCACCTGTATCTTCTGCTACACAAAGGCCATAATCTTTACTACCATCAAGGCTTTCCACATACAATCTAGTACCTAAAGGTATTACTCGTGGGTCAACTGCTACAACACCAGGTCTGGCTTTAGTACCGGAGGCTGTAATACCATAATATTTATCTCCAGGTCTTTTACCAGTACTTTGATAGGATAAATCATAAGCAGTTGCTGTCATGGTAATAGCTTTTCTATACCTTATATTACCTCTCGAAGAAGCTATCGTATTTTTTGTTCCCTTTTCCATTATTTTAGGAATAGGTTCCAGAATAGTTTCTTCTCCTATAATGTTTTCTGAAACAAGTTTACCATTTTCGAATACTTTTTTTATCTTTATATTTTTCAATCCATCTTTTCCTTCTTGGATGATTTTCTCTACACCTAAGTCCAGTCTATCAGATTTTCTAACTATATTTTCATAAGGAATGGGCTCTTCAAATTCCTCTATGATTTCTTCAACTTTGATGATTTCAATCTCTGTCTCAGGGTTAATTTCCTCATCAAGATTAGGATAAGTATAATCCTTTTCTCCCAATTCAATATTTAAATCCTTTAATATATCCCGGACTTTAATATGAACGGATTTAATTTCACCCTTTTTATCCCCTAAAGTTAACATATAAGGTTTAGGTGTCTTTATAATTATATTCATGTCGTTTTCCAATTTAGTGTCCAACGGAATATTAATATATGCATCTTTATCTAGAACAATGTCTTCTAGTCTAAGAAGTTCTTCTACTGTATCAGCATAGGTAATAACCTTTTTTTGCTCATCGTCTATAGTGATGGTAACATCCTTTGCTGTATGCATATATACTCCTAAAGATAAACTTGCAGTTATAGCTAAAACAGTCAACATTTTAAAATGGTTAGCCTTTTTTGTTGAAAATTCTTCCATTTTTTTACCTCCCATATTTTGACTAGATAGTATTCTATTCAAAAAGGATTTTGCTGTCAACTTTTTATCCAAATTTTACCATAAAAACGTCCAAAAATAGGTAAAATTCTGATTCAAACTTATTATTTCCCATATTATTCAATATATTCTGAAATTTTTTAAATGCTGATTTAAATCAGCATTATGGAATATTGAAATGGTATAAATTACCTTTTAATAGGTTTAATAATATTAATCCTCAAAGAAATATTAAGTTTTTGTAATAATTAAGAAATGTCCTCAATTTGAGGACATTTCTACTATTTCATTTCTTCTGGGTAATAGATAACCGATTCATCCATATTAATAGGATGAGCAGGTGGATAATTGTAATTAGCAGCTCCATAATCCATGTTCATTGGGTATTCAGGATACATTGGATAATTACCACATTGCATCATACATACCATTATACAATCTCTAAACCTAGGGTCCATCATAGGACAATGCATATATGGCATATTGGGCATATAGGGTTCCATTGGCATAGGCTCTTCATTATAAGGCATTGGCCTTGGTCTACATGGATCCATAGGGTATAAAGGTGGTACTGCAGGATGCCTTTGATTATAATCTTGTGGATACATAAAATCACTCCTTTTATATAGCTAATATCATTATATGTATTAAGAATAGGCTGGTCACAATAATTAAATTATCTTGACAAAACTAAAATTTTCCTGTATATTGATTAAGTAAATAAACCAGTATATAATAAAGGTAATGAAGGGAAGAGTAAGTTTAATCTGATACTTTAGAGAGCTGGGGCAGGTGAAATCCAGCGTTGAAGGTTAATCTGAACATGGCCCCTTAACTTTACAGTCGAAATCAAGTAGATTGTGACGGTTGCACCCGTTACCATGTGCCAGGTTATAATATGTAACCTATGGAGGTTTAAACTGCGAAGTTTAAACGAATTAGAGTGGTAACACGAATTTCAAGCCTTCGTCTCTATATAAAGAGATGGAGGCTTTTTTAATTATTAAAGGTTAAAGAAGGAGGTAAAAATATGAAAAAGTTTTATATTACTACACCTATATATTATCCAAGTGATAATCTTCATATAGGTCATACCTATACAACGGTAGCAGCAGACACATTAAAAAAATTTAAAATAGCCCAAGGTTATGATGCCTATCTTGTAACTGGCTCTGACGAACATGGCCAAAAAATTCAAGAGAAAGCTAAGGAAAACAATATGGAGCCAAAGGAATATGTAGACGGAATAGTAAAGGATATCAAAAAACTTTGGAATATGTTAGAAGTGTCTTATGATGAATTCATAAGGACTACTGACAAGGAACATGAAAAAGCAGTTAAAAAGATATTTAAAAAATTATATGAAAAAGGAGATATTTACAAATCCAATTATGAAGGATTATACTGTACTCCTTGCGAATCCTTTTGGGCTGAAAGTCAATTGGTAGATGGGAAATGTCCAGATTGTGGTAGAGAAGTTCATCTAGCAAAGGAGGAAGCTTACTTTTTCAAACTATCCAAGTATAAGGATAGAATAATTGAACTTTATAAGGAAAATCCACAATTTTTGCAGCCAGAATCCAGAAAAAATGAAATGTTAAACAATTTCTTAAAAGAAGGACTAGAAGACCTATGTGTATCTAGAACTAGTTTTGATTGGGGGATAAAGGTACCTTTTGACCCTAAACATGTGGTATATGTATGGATAGATGCTTTATCATGCTATATAACTGCCTTAGGTTATAGTACAGAAAAGGATGAAAAATTTAGGAAATACTGGCCAGCAGATGTCCATTTAGTAGGAAAAGAAATAGTAAGATTCCATACTATCATATGGCCTGCCTTGTTAATGGCATTAGATTTAGAATTACCTCACAAGGTATTTGGTCATGGTTGGATATTATTTGAAGACGATAAGATGTCAAAATCTAAAGGGAATGTAATCTACCCAGAACCATTAATAGAACTTTATGGGATAGATGCCTTTAGATACTTCCTACTACGAGAATTTTCCTTTGGTCAAGATGGATCTTTCTCAAGAGAAAAGTTTATACAGAGGTTGAACTCGGATTTAGCTAATGATTTAGGAAATTTAGTAAGTAGAACCATCACCATGGTAGAAAAATATAATGGGGGAATAGTTCCCAATCCAACAAAAGAGGAAGATATAGATAATTCCTTAATAGAATTAGCCATAAAGGCCTCAGATAAGGTAGAATATAATATGGATGAATTAAATTACAGTCAAGCTTTAGAAGAAATTTGGAAAGTGGTTAGAAGGACAAATAAATATATAGATGAAACCACTCCATGGATACTAGCAAAAGAAGAGAATAAGGAAAGACTTGACACAGTATTGTATAATTTAACTGAGAGTATAAGGATTATAGGTTTACTTCTCAATCCATTTATGGAAAGGACTTCTAATGAGATATTAAAGCAAATTGGATTTAACCATAATATTAACTGGGAAGATACAAAAGAATGGGGTAAAATAAAACCAGGAACTAAGGTAGAAAAAGGCCAAGTTTTATTCCCAAGATTGGATATTGAAAAAGAATTAGATAGGTTAAATGAAGCCAATCAAAAATTAATTGAGGAGAGGATTAATAAAAAAATGGAAGATAAAAAGATTGAAACTGAATCAAAAGAGGAAGAATTTATAACCATAGAGGATTTTGATAAAATTCAATTAAAAGTAGCAGAAATAATAGAAGCTAAAGACCATCCAAAAGCAGATAAACTATTGATATTAAAATTAAAAGTTGGAGAAGAAGAAAGACAGGTAGTATCAGGTATTAAAAAATTCTATTCACCAGAAGATTTATCAGGGAAAAAAGTAGTAATAGTAGCTAATTTAAAACCAATTAAGCTTAGAGGAGAAGAATCAAAAGGTATGATCTTAGCAGCAGAAAAAGATGGCAAATTAACCCTTGTATCTACTCTAGAAGATATAGAATCGGGTGCTACCATATCATAAGGAGTGAAAAGATGTTAATAGATAGCCATGCACATTTAGATGATGAAAGATTTGATAGGGATAGGGATAGGCTAATTAAATCCTTAAAGGAATTAGGGGTAGATTTAGTGATAAACCCTGGTGCAGACTTGAATTCCAGTATAAAAGCCGTATCCCTATCAGAACAATATGATAATATATATGCTGCAGTGGGGGTACACCCTCACTCAGCTAAAGAAATGGATGATTCTACTATAGAGATATTAAAATCCTTTACCAATAGGGAAAAAGTAGTAGCCATTGGAGAAATTGGATTAGATTATTATTATGATAATTCTCCTAGAGATATTCAGCAAAAAAAGTTTATAGAACAACTCAATTTAGCAAAAGAAGTAGACTTACCCGTTATAATCCATACTAGGGAAGCAGCAAAGGATACCTTCGATATAATAAAAGAAGCCCAAGATGGTAGTTTAGAAGGAGTTATGCATTGTTTTTCAGGCAGTGTAGAAATGGCCATGGAATATATTAAATTAGGGTTCTATATATCCTTGGGAGGTCCTGTAACCTTTAAAAATGCTAGGGTATCAAAGGAAGTGGCAAAAGCTATACCATTAGATAAGCTAATGATAGAAACAGACGCTCCCTATTTAACGCCAGAACCCTACAGAGGTAAAAGAAATGAACCCTTCTACGTAAGATACGTAGCAGGAATGATAGCTGAACTAAGAGGAATAACTTTTGAAGAAGTAGCAACAAAAACATCGGAAAATGCAAGGCAATTATTTAATATTTAGGGAATGAACAATAAACAATTGTCCTTTTAAATATTGGATACATTTAATGTATATAGAATGAAAATTTTGGGACAGCGAGAACCGTCCCTGTTGTCCCACCTGTTGTCCCAAAAAGAGGGGTGTGTTTCTTTTGATAAAGGAAATAATAATAGTAGAAGGAAAAGACGATATTACAGCAGTGAAAAATGCAGTTGAAGCTGAGGTAATCGCCACTGGTGGTTTCGGTTATGATAGAGAATTTATAGAAAATTTAAAAGTAATTGCTAATAAAAGAGGCATAATAATTCTAACGGACCCAGACCATGCAGGAGAGAAAATAAGAAAAAACCTATGTAAGTATATCAAAAACTGTAAACATGCCTTCTTGCCCCAAGGGAAGGCCTTAAAAAAAGGGGATATTGGAATAGAAAATGCTACAAAAGAGGATATTATTGAGGCTATTAATAAAGCTAGACCTATAATCACAGAAAAAAGAGAAGAGTTTACCAAAGAGGATTTAATGGAATTGGGATTAATAGGTGGTTTAAATAGTCAACAGAAAAGGGAGATATTAGGAAACATTTTAGGAATAGGTTATGCAAATTCTAAACAGTTTCTTAATAGGTTAAACAATTTCGGTATAACTAGAGAAGAATTTATTAAAGCTTTGGAGATGATGGAAGAATATGAATAACGAAAGATTATATTCTCCTAAATATATTAGAGAAATATTGGATAAATATGGGTTTAGATTTTCAAAGAGCTTAGGACAAAATTTTCTCATAGATGGAAATATTGTTCGAAAAATTGCCCAAGAAGGGAATATTACAAAAGAGGATTATGTATTGGAAATAGGCCCGGGTATTGGCACTTTAACAGAAGAGTTAGCTTTAAATGCAAAAAAAGTAGTTGGAGTAGAATTGGATAAGAGCTTGCTTCCCATATTAGAGGAAACTCTGAAAGATTATGATAATGTAGAAATAATTCATGGAGATATACTAAAGGTAGATATTAAAGGATTAATAGAAGAGAAATTAGGAGGAGGTCCAATTAAAGTGGTAGCCAATCTGCCTTATTATGTGACCACCCCTATTATTGCAAAACTAATAGAAGAAGATTTAAATATTGAATCCATAATAATAATGATACAAAAAGAAGTAGCTCATAGAATAATAGCTTCTCCTGGAAACAAACAATATGGTTCTCTTTCAGTATTTGTAAATTTTTACACCTATCCAGAAATATTGATTACAGTACCTAAGACCGTATTTATGCCTCAACCTAAAGTGGATTCGGCAGTAATCAAACTGGAGTTGAAAGAAGAATTACCTGAGGTAGATAGGAAAGTATTTTTTCAAGTAGTAAAGACTGCTTTCAGTAAAAGAAGAAAGACCCTATTAAACTCCCTATCTTCTAATCCATGGGGATTGGATAAAGAACAGATTAGGGAAACATTAATCAAGGCCAATATACCTCTAGAAATAAGGGCAGAAAATTTAAAAATTGAAGATTTTGTTAAGATTAGTAAAACATTACCCTCCTTAGACATATATTAGTATAAAGATTAAAAAGGAGGGTTATTTATGTCAATGGAATATACATACTTTAGAAAGTATATTATATTAAAGAACGATTATACAAATATTAGCAATATAAACCCAAAAGGACATGCAAAATTAGAAGTAAGGGGCAACAAAGGGATTATAAGCTTCAATCTAGAGAATTGTGAGAATGAGGAATACTACCGAGCATATCTATTAAAAGAAAGAAATGGTAAAATCTATGAAGAAGATTTAGGCAGAATATTTACAGATGAAAGGGGAAAATTTAGAGCCAATATAAACCTAAATCTAAAAGAATTAGAATCAAAGGGCTTTTCAATAAACAAAATAGATGCTATCCTTATAAGAAAGGGTATAAATGTATTACTAGGTGGATATGTTGAAAAAGACAATGGAACTATAGATAGGTTAATAAAAGAACTTTTATCAGGGGATAAGCAAGAAGTACATTATGAAGAGCCAGAAGCAGTAGATGAAGCCGTAGAGGAAGTCATTGACCTCCATGAAGAAGAATCAGAAGCTATAGAAGAAGCAGTAGAAGAAGTCATTGACCTTCATGAAGAAGAACCAGAGGCCATAGAAGAAGCCGTAGAGGAAGTCTTTGACCTACCGAAAGAAGAGCCAGAAACTATAGAAGAAGTAGTAGAGGAAGTCTCTGACTTCCAGGAAGAAGAATCACATAGGGAAAGCTATGAGTCTATAGAATATGCTAGAAGATTAAACCATAAAAATCAAATGACTAATTATATATTGAGCATATTAAGATTTTTCCCACAGGTACAGCCTTTAAAAATATATCTCCATAATTATAGTTGGTGGAGAATAGAAGATGACGGTACAGAACCTTATAGAGGATTTTTACCCTATTACAATTATTTGATGAGCGCTGATTATAAATATCCTTTCCTGTACAATTCAGCTACCTGTATGAATCAAATAAAAAAATATGGTCATTATCTATTTGGATTATATAAAGAAAAGCAGGAAACTAAATACTATGTTTACGGAGTACCTGGAAAATTTACCCTAGAGGAACATCCCTTTAGAGGTATTACAGGGTTTAATACTTGGTATGATTCAGTGGATGGAGTAGGTTATTGGGTGTTATACATTGATCCTATAACTGGTAAAGTAATCCATCCAATAAATCCAATGGTACCATCTCGTTAAGCCATAAACCCTAAGAAGGGAGGTAAATCACCATAAACCAAAAGAAAATATGCCATGAACCTATTGCAGGTGTGGCAACATTAAAAAAAATAAAGGAAAGCCTATACAAAGAAGATGTTATGAATCAATTAGCTCAAACCTTTAAAGCCTTAGCAGACCCTACCAGACTTAAGATTATCTATGTTTTATCAAAATCTTCTCTTTGTGTATGTGATATTGCAAACTTATTGGACATGACTCAGTCAGCAATATCTCACCACTTAAGGCTCCTTAGAAATTTAAGACTTGTAAAATTTAAAAAGGAAGGGAAAACTGTAATCTATTCTCTAGACGATGACCATGTTCTTCAGTTATTTAAACAAGGGTTGGATCATGTTAAACATAATTAATAAAAAAGATGAGGGCCATAATATTTCCCTCATTTTTTTATATTATAGTACTTTATTAATAACATGTAAATCCACTTAAAAGAGGTTCAAATAATTAATATGATTAATGATTGGATTTAAGGGTAGCATATAAGCATGAAGTACAATAAACAACTTGACACAAGATACCCTGTGGGGGTATAATATGTATTGTAAATATAATTAGTATATTTAAGGAGGAATTCAAATGTCAAATGTAGTAATTTTCACAAGCAATACTTGTCCATATTGTATAGCAGCAAAAGACTATTTAGATGAAAAAGGAGTATCTTATACAGAAAAAAATATTCAAACAGATAAAGATGCAAGAAAAGAGTTAATGAGTATGGGACATATGGGTGTTCCAGTGCTATTAATTGATGGAGAAGAAATAGTTGGTTTTGACAAAGCAAGAATAGATCAAATGCTAGACAAATAGAGTAATTAGGTAAGTAAAAATAATCTCCCCTTTTAATTAAAAGGGGAGATTATTTTTTATTCATTTAAAGCTTTTAACAGTTGAGACAAATCTATACCATGAACCATTGCGGCTTCTTCTATACTTTCCATTTGGCTGGCAGGACATCCAATACATCCTAATCCAAATCTTAATAGGGTATCTACTGATTCTGGTTTATTACGAATTATTTCTCCTACCAACATATCTTTAGTGATTTCCATTTTGTTGCCTCCTTATATATGATTTAATTTATATCTTACCATAAATTATATACCTTTTACATAATAAATATATCATATGTTCAGAATAAATTAAATATTTATTTTAAAATGTATAAAAAACTTTAAAATGGTTATTCTTATATCAGGAGGTGAAGAAATGGATAATAATGACAAAAATAGAGAGAGGACAGACAATAGAACTAGAGATTGGGATATAGGTGAGATTTTAATAAGAATTTTGGTTACTGCAATAGTAGTTGGAATTGCAGCATTCCTAACACCCGGATTTTCAATAAATAATTTATGGAGCTTAATTTTAGCGGCGGTAGTCATAGCATTATTAGACTATCTAATACAGAAATTTACTGGAGTAAATGCAACACCTTTTGGTAGAGGCATTACTGGTTTTATTGTAGCCGCAATTATTCTTTATGCTACCAAATTTATAGTACCAGGATTTAATATATCCGTATGGGGAGCAATAATTGGAGCCTTAGTAATAGGTATAATAGATGTAATAATCCCAGGAAGAGCAATGTAATAAAAAAACCCTCTAACTTTAGTTAGGGGGTTGAAATTTTTTTATTTATGATATACAATGATTAAGGATACCATGGTGGGGTATATAGAATATAGTAAAATAATAGTGGGAGGAAAGTATAATGAAGATTGAATTAACTGAAACAGCTCAAAAAGAGCTTAAAAAAGTATTGGATTCAAGAAAGGATAAAAAACCTTTAAGAATTTATATCGCAGGCTATGGTTGAGGTGGTCCATCATTTGGATTGGCTCTGGATGAGCTTAAAGAAGGAGATGCCTCAATAGATGTAGGCGAATATACATTTTTAATAGAAGATTATTTAACAGAGAGTTTTGGAGCTTTCACTATAGATTATAGTGATAATTGGTTAAGAAAAGGATTTACAATAATACCAGATAGAGGAGTTTCATCCTGTTAACAATATTTCATTTGGGAATAGGCAAAGATTTAATTGCCTGTTCCCAATTTTTTTTATTTGCATAATATTTAATAAAAGATAGATTATGTGCTACAATAATAGAAGATGAAAAATTATTCTTGAAAATCCTATAGAAATTTAATAATCTATAGTTGTATCAAAAAATAAATTTCCCTAGGAGGAATGTGGGGGTGATGATTAGTGGATTCTGGTCCTTTGCCTAGGTTTAGTGTAAATATTATTAGACAAAAATTTAATAGGGAGAACCCTAGTCATTACCATAAACTAGAGTTCTTCCAAGGGGGGTTAATATGGATGAAAGAAGATTAAAACAATTAATTGCAGAAAAGAAATATGTTACATTAAAAAGAGAATTGGAAGAATTGAATGAGGTTGATATAGCTGAACTGTTAGAAGATCTTGATATTCATACTGCCTTATTGATATTTAGGATGTTATCTAAAGATTTAGCTGTAGACGTATTTGCTCATTTTTCCTTAGAACAACAGAGAGACATTATTGGGTTGGTAACGGATAAAGAGCTAAAACATATTGTGGAAGAACTGTTTTTTGATGATATGGTAGATATTATAGAGGAAATGCCTGCCAATGTGGTTAAGAAAATTTTATTACATGCAAAAGAAGAGGAAAGAAATTTAATTAATCAGTTTTTAAGATATCCACCAGATTCAGCAGGCAGTATAATGACCATAGAATATGTAGACCTAAAAAAAGGAATGACAGTAGAAGAAGCCCTAAGCCATATTAAAGAAACAGGTCTTGATAAAGAGACGGTATATACATGTTATGTAACGGATAAGAATAGAAAGTTGGAAGGTATAGTCTCTTTGCGGAAATTGGTCATAAGTAATGGGGAAGAAACCATTGAAGATATTATGGATAGGGATGTTATATTCGTCCATACCCACGATGATCAAGAAACTGTAGCAGGAATATTTAAAAGATATGGATTTTTAGCATTACCTGTAGTAGATAAAGAAAATAGATTAACAGGAATAATAACTGTTGACGATATTATAGATGTAATCGACCAGGAAACGACAGAGGACTTTCAAAGGATGGCAGCTATGTCCCCAACAGAGGAAAAATATCTTGATGCTAGTATTTTTAGTCTTGCTAAGCATAGGATTATATGGCTATTAGTTCTTATGGTTTCTGCTACTTTTACTGGGGGTATAATAAGAAAATTTGAGGATATACTCCAGACTGTAGTAGTATTAACCGCCTTCATACCAATGTTAATGGACACTGGAGGTAATTCAGGTAGCCAATCCTCAACTTTGATAATCAGGGGTCTGGCATTAGAAGAAATAGATTTAAAAGATATAGGAAAGGTTATATGGAAAGAATTTAGAATTAGTATAGTAGTGGGAATAGCCCTAGGTGTAGTTAACTTTTTTAGGATTTATTTATTCGATGATGTAGGTTTATTGGTATCTTTTACAGTGTCTATCACTCTGTTTATTACAGTGGTCATATCCAAAGTAATAGGTGGTATATTGCCTATGGTAGCTAAAAAGCTAAATATAGATCCAGCCATAATGGCAGGTCCTCTTATTACAACAATTGTAGATGCTTTAAGTTTAGTAGTCTATTTTTCAATAGCATCTAGACTATTAAACATATAGACAATAAGTTGGTTTTTACAAAACATGTAGAAACCAACTTATTTATAATATAATAGAAAAGGATTGGGGTGGTTAGAGTGATAAAGCCAATAGCTTTAAAGTTTGGGGATACCATTGGGGTAGTTGCTCCTGCTAGTCCCACTAGTGAAGAAAATGTGGAAAAGTCCTATAATATATTGATGGATATGGGCTTTAGAGTGAAGATGGGGAAAAGTTGTTATGCAAACTATGGATATCTAGCGGGAAATGATAATCTAAGAGCTGAGGATTTAAACCATATGTTTAGAGATAAGGAAGTGGATGGAATAATATGTTTAAGGGGTGGTTATGGAACACCACGAATCTTGGATTTAATAGATTATGAATTGATAAAAGATAATCCAAAGGTATTCATAGGTTATAGCGATATAACCGCTATTCATATTGGAATCAATCAATTATCAAATTTAGTAACTTTCCATGGCCCTATGGTAGCCTCAGATATGATTGAAAATTTTAGCTACTTTTCGAAAAGAAGTTTATATAATTTTATTCTTTACAAAAATGGTGATGGAGTTATTAAAAATCCTTCTGGAGAAGAATTGGAAAGGATTAATGGAGGGGTAGTAGAGGGTACTATTATAGGAGGAAATCTATCTCTAATAGTAGCTACCTTAGGTACTCCTTATGAAATCTGTTTAAAGGATAAGATATTGTTTATTGAAGAAGTAGGAGAAGAACCTTATCGTATAGATCGAATGCTTACCCAATTAAGACTGTCAGGAAAACTAAATGAAGTAGCAGGTATTATATTAGGGGATTTCAATAATTGCATAGCTAAAAATTCAGAATACAATCAATCCCTTACTTTAGAGCAGGTTATAGAGGATATAATAAAACCCATAGGAATACCTACTTTGTCTAATTTAAAAGCAGGCCACTGTGAACCAATGGTAACCCTTCCTTTAGGTATAAAGGTAAAGTTGGATGCTGAATTAAAGGAATTGACTATATTGGATAATCCAGTCTTATAAACAGATTACCCCTTATTCCACATACAATAATTACACCTTATTTATCACTTATTAAACTTTATTTCATAATATGTATTAATAAGGGTTAGGGGGTAATAAAGTGGATAGCTGTTTCAATATTAAGTATTTTAATAAAGAAAAAAACCAAGAAGCGGAAATGCCCCTAGAAAAAATGGTTGGCATATTGTTGAATTTAGAGATGGGTTTTAATTTTCATATAGAAGCTTTAAAAGCACAGGCAATAGTTTTAAGGACTAATCTATTAAAATCTTCTAATCTTATAGAATTGGGAAGTTTTGAAAATATATGGGATAATTACAATGATAATCAAAATACAAAAAAGATAATTAAATCTGTAAACGAGACTAAAGGTATGGTAATTCTATATAACGATAAGCTTATAGATGCAAAATATCATTTAGCTTGTGGAGGAAGTACGGAAAATTCGGAAAATGTAATAGAAAATCAAATCATATATTTGCGTAGGGTTCTATGCCATTATTGTAAGGATTCTATTTTTTGGAGGAATGAAAAAAACTTTAGTATAGAGGAAGTAGAAGAGCTATTGAAAGTTAATTTTCCAAAAGCAGATGTTGATTTAGAATCAGAAATATCAGGTTTTATAGAGGATGTTGAAAGAGATCAACAGGGCAGAGTATTATCCATAAAGGTAGGAAATGAAAGATTTTCTGGTAAAAAATTAATGGAACTTTTAAACCTAAATTCTACAAGGTTTGCCATATTACCAACAGGGGTTAAATTTGTTACCAGAGGTAAGGGGCATGGAATAGGCCTCTGTCAATATGGAGCAGAAAAGATGGCACAAGAAGGTTATTCCTATGTAGATATATTGAAATATTATTATACAGGGGTGGAAATAAAAGAATCTCGGCTTCCTTGTATAAAAAAACCCCTTTATGGGAAAGTAATAGTAATAGACCCAGGACATGGAGGAGATGATGAAGGACATAAAGGGGATTTATTGGGATTAATAGAGAAGAACATAGTTCTTAAATTATCCTTTAAATTGAAATCAAAATTAGAGAGTTTGGGAGTTAGAATCCATTTAACTAGAGAAGGAGACGAAAAAGTTCTTATCACAAAAAGAATAGAACAAGCTAATAATATTCAACCTGATTTTTATATAAGCCTTCATATGGATTATTTTTACAATTCCAAGATGAAAGGTTGTGAAATGTTCCATTTTAGAAAGGATTATAATAGTAAAAAACTGGGTTCATATATATTAAAAAATTTAAATGCCAAACAAATTGTTACGAGAGGGGTAAAGGAAGGCAATTTTTATATTTTTAGAGGAGTAAGTACCAGTTCTTTATTAATAGAAATTGGGTATCTATCAAATCCCCAAGAAGAAATAAAATTTCTAGATGAAAACTATCTAGAAGATTTAACAGAAGGGATAGTTAAAGGAATTTTAGAATATTACCAATAAACAATTGACAAAGAAACCTATTCATAGTATAATATTTGTTTACTTGACATAATAGACGAATTATGATATAATTTTAGCATGAGTGTCCCTTTACACTCCTTCTACCCCCTAGTATTAGGGGAAAAATTGATGGAAGGTGGTTACTTTGTTAGAAAAGAATAACTTAACCAAAATTCGCAAAAACGTAGAAGATTGCGTTGGTAAAAAAGTAATTCTTAAGGCGAACAAGGGAAGAAAGAAAACAACAATTAGAGAAGGCATACTTGAAGAGGCTTATCCTAGCTTGTTTGTAGTAAGGATTTGCAACCAATTCGATTCAGTACGGAGAGTTTCTTACACTTACTCAGATATATTGACAGAGACTGTTGAAGTGACTATTTGCGATGATGAAGAAAGACAAACTAAAATAAGTTAAAAAAAACAAGACCTATAAGTCTTGTTTTTTTTATTTAAATTGCTATTAACTTGTTAGTGAAAGGTAATAGAATTAATCAATATATACTATAGGTTTAATTAAATCATCTTGTTTGTTTTTCATTAAGTATAAAGCTTCTTCTACATGTTCAAAACCGTGGAATTTATGTGTAACTAATTTAGATGGATCAACTCTATTATGTTGTACTAGTTTAATTAATCTTTCCATTCTATCTCTTCCACCTGGAGTTAGACCACCAATTAAGGTCTTGTGAGCCATTCCGCTTCCCCAATCAAGTCTAGGTACTGGAATTATGTCTCCTTCTCCATAGTAGTTTACGTTTGAAACTGTTCCACCAGGTTTAACTATTTTAACTGCTGTTTTCATTATGTCAGAAGTAGCTCCAGCTATTATTACCCTGTCTACTCCTTTTCCATTTGTAAGTTCCATTATTTGATCATCAACAGGTCCATTCTTATAATTTACAATATCAGTAGCGCCATAGAATTTTGCAGCTTCAACTAATGCTTTTCTACTTCCTACTCCAAATATTCTACTTGCACCTAATATTTTTGCACCTGCTACAGACATTAATCCAACTGGGCCTATACCTATTACTGCAACTACGTCACCTAGTTCAATATTTGCTAATTCTGCTCCGTGGAATCCTGTAGTAACCATATCTGTTAGCATAACTGCTGCATCAATTGAAACATCATCTGGAAGAAGAGCTAAGTTCATATCTGCATCATTTACGTGGAAAAATTCTGAAAATACTCCGTCTTTAAAGTTTGAGAATTTCCAGCCTGATAACATACCTACTGAGTGTTGTGGATATCCTTGTTGACTTGGTATGCTTCTCCAGTCTGGTGTTATGGCTGGTACAATAACTTTATCACCTGGTTTGAATTCTTTAACTTCGCTACCTACTTCTACAATCTCTCCAACTGCTTCATGGCCTAAAATCATGTCTTCTCTATCTCCTAGAGCCCCTTCAAATACAGTGTGAATATCTGAAGTACATGGTGAAACAGCTATTGGTTTAACGATTGCATCATAAGGTGCTGCTACAGGCTTATCTTTTTCAATCCAACCAACTTTGTTAATACCTAACATTGCAAAACCTTTCATAAGAATCCCCCCATTAATATATAATAATGATATATCTTTACACTGTTTATTATATAATTAACTAAGATTTAATACTATTGACAGAAATGTGAGATTGTTAAGAAAACAATAAACATATTTGTCGATTATATTTCAAAATAATAGCTAATCTTAGCATTTTTTATTCTTTTATGTATTATTTTCCTAATGGCATTTGTCATATTGAATAATTCGTTACCCTTATAATCTAAATAAAATACCCACTTACTAACAGTCTGGATACCATAACGGAAAATGCAAGAATCCAGAAATTTTTCAATAGTATAAATAAACCATGCCTCTTCCATATAATCAGCCCTCAATCTAATGCTGAGGTTAAAGGAGAGAGAATTAGTTAGTTTGACTATTTGATCAATAATATACCAATTAAATATAACGTGGTTATTTTTTATACAAAAATTACTATGATTTAAAATATCCAATACAATATTTTTAGAAGCATGAGGAATCATTTTTTTATCCATTTTATATAGATATTTTATTTTGGGATAATTTTCAACAAATAGTGAAAATTCAGAATTTTGGCTATTGACATTATAAGGTGTTAAATATTTATCAACATATTCTATAAGGACTTGTCCTATACTATTTAATTCTAAATTATTGTAATCCGTTGCTATTTTTTGATATGTAAAACATTTTTCTTTATATTCTAAAGGCATACAACCAAACCATCGCTTAAAATGGCTATAATAGTATTTAACATCTGAAAATCCACATTTTTCTGAAATTAAAGAGATACTCATATCAGTAGTAAGTAAGAAAAACTGAGATTTTAATACTCTTTCATAACTAATTCGTTCTTGGAAACTGAAGTAACTAATATTCTTCCAGAAATGAGAAAAGTAATTTTTGGTAATAAACTCCCTGGAGGCTACATCTTCTAAAGTTATTTTTCTTGTATAATTTTTTTCGATAAACTTGACAACTCTATGATATCTATCTAATTGGAAAGGACTAATAAAACTATCCTTCTTTTTTAGAAATTGAAGCCAATGAAATTCATATATCATTGAGTATATTAATTGGAATTCAAAATTATCTAGGATCTTCTCCGATAAATGATTGTTATTGACAATTTTATCAAGGAAATTTATCAGCAAATTTTTAAATCGAATTTTATACTCTTTTCTCGTTTTATCATCAAAATTATCCTCTTCTATTTCTACAGGAGTATTAGCAAAACCATTATTCCTAAAGAACATGTATTTTATGTATTCAAATTGTTTTTCAAAATAATCTAAATCAATGTGAAAAACTGCCACTATTGCCCCTGATGAGCTATTAATAGAGTGAATGGCTTTATTGTTGACAAACCAAAAATCACCTTCTTTAACTAAAATATATTCAAAATTGGCAATGACTTCAATGGAGCCCTTTATAGGGAGAAGAATCTCTGTAATATTTTCATGCCAATGAATAGGATATCTATTTATGGATTGTATCCTAATGGAAAAAGGCAGGTTTTTTTTAAACTTAACTTTTTCTACATGCATAGAATACCTCCTGATAATTATAATTCAATTATATCAGATATTAGAGCATTCTACTAGTTAAATACACAACATAAGGGCATAATGACAAAAATCAAAAAAATCGACAAAATGTCAAAAATATCGTATTAAGGTCAGGAATAATTTTATCCCTGACCTTAACATAAATAGGGAAATGAGCAAGTTTCCTTTGCCCATACGGGGAAGAAAGATTTTTTGGAAGTCTTCATTTATAATTATATGTCGAAATTTACCTAAAAGTAAATAGGACTAAGGATGGAGATATTATACAGTTTATGTCTATTTTGGTTAAAATTTAGATTCGTTTAGCTATTATTGATTATATCAAGAATATAATTTGGCAGGTAAAAGGCTCCCCTATGAAGGTTTTCATTATAATATTTAGTTTTTAATCCTAGCTTTTGCCATTCCATAGTTTTCTGGTCTTTAAGGGGATGATATTTTTTGGAGGCAAATCCAAAGAGCCAATTCCCTGATGGATAGGTAGGAATATTAGCTTGATAAGCTGTAGTTATAGGAAAAATACTTTTAAGTTTTTCTATAGCCCTCTGGAATTCTAGCCTGTCTTCTTGAAAATAAGCGGATTCACTTTGATTAACTAGAATCCCGTCATCTTTTAAGGATTTGAAGCAATTATTGTAAAATTCAGTTGTAAAAAGGCCTTCTCCTGGGCCTATAGGGTCTGTAGAATCAATTATAATCAAATCATAAATATTTTCTTTATCTTTAACAAATTCAACTCCATCTTCATAAAAGGTGTTAATCCTGTTATCATTAAATCCACTATTGAGAAAAGGCAAATACTTTTTAGATGCCTTTACTACTTCTTTATCTATTTCCACAAAATCAATTGTGTCCACAGTTTTATATCTTATCAATTCCCTTAAAGTTCCACCGTCACCAGCACCTATGACCAATACATTTTTAATATTGGGATTTATAGCCAAGGGAACATGGACTATCATCTCGTGATATACAAATTCATCCTTTTCTGTTAGCATGATATATCCATCAATAATCAATACTTTGCCATATTCATAGGTATCTAATATATCTATTTTTTGAAAAGCACTTTGGATAGAATATATATGTTCTTTTACTTTTATAGAAAATTTACTATTTTTATTGTGCAATTCACTAAACCAAAGTTCCATTTTATCCCCCCAATCCTTTAGTTTGTGGTTTATACACTATATTATTATATTTACCATTAGAGTAGTAATAGATTTTATTTACTTCCCCTCTATCTATTTCAAAGGTTTCTGTCTTTTCTGCCTTTAATTTGTCATTTAAATATTGGAAAGCAATCCAAGGGTCCACTTCTTCACCGCAGGTAAATAAATCTATGGCAGCATATCCATATTCAGGCCAAGTGTGTATGGTTAAATGGGATTCTTGAATGACTACAACTCCACTTACACCCCAAGGATTAAAGGTGTGGAAAACTGATTTTACTACGGTAGCCTTTGCTTTATTAGCAGCTTCTACCATATATTTTTCTATTAATTGAGCATCATTTAGCAGTTGATTATCGCAATTGTAGAATTCGACTAAAATATGCCTTCCTAGTCTTCTATCCTCCATTTAAGTAACCCCTTTCTTAATAATTTGCGTAGTAATAGTGACTAATAAGTTTAGTATTACTAAACTTAAAGATAAAAAAATAATATTTACTAACAATAAACTTTTAGTTTAGAATAGATAAACAATTTTAGTACTATTATAGTACTAATAATAATGTCCAGTGTCAATATTTTTTTAAAAATTTGCTTTAAAATTTTATTCATTTTTTTGGACATTAACACATATACTTTTTCATAGGATATATAAAGTAGATAAATAGAGGAGGTTGGAACATGGAAATAATCAAGGACATCCTAAAGGTGGAAGAACAGAAAGGTTATGAAGAGATTGAATCTTTAGTTGAAACGGAAATATACTTAGACCAAACGAAGGCTGAGGTAGGAAATATTCTTTGGGCTGATGGGAAAATTGAAATTTTAAGCACAAAGATTATTACGGATAAAATATTGGTAAACGGCTTAATAAAATTTAAGGTAATCTATAAATCCAATGAAGAAGAATTAAATATATACACCGTAGAAACCAATAGGGATTTTAGGGAAGAAATAGAGATTGGTGGAGTAACAGAAGTAATGGCAGGAGAAGTAAAATCAAGCCTAGAATATATAGAGTATGAACAAGAAGATGAAAGAAAGATTTCTCTAAAGGCGTTTATTAAATTGATGGGAAAGGTTGAGGAAACCAATTTGGTTGAGATAATACAAGGGGTTACAAAAGATGAAAGCCTTCAAGTGTTAAAAGAAAAAGTTAAATACAACGATGTATTAGGAAGAGAAGAATCCTACGCTTTAATACAGGAAGCCTTTGAGATAGGAGAAAATCAGCCTACTATAGAAGAAATCCTCAAAGTAGACTTACATCCTTATGAGAAAGAATACAGTATTTCTGCTGACAGAATAATATTATCTGGTATAGTTGAAGCCTCCATAATCTATTTTGGAGGGAACAAACTTAACTCTATAAAAAAGGAAATTCCCTTTACCCATTTCATAGAATTAACCAACCTAGAATATGATTCCAAATGTCAGTTAAATATGGAAGTGGTAAGTGGCGAATATGAAATAAGGGAGAATCTTCAAGGGGATTTAAAAATTGTAGATTTGGAGATAAAAGTTAAGATTGGCTCTAAAATATATAACCAAAAAGAAAAAGAAGTAATAATCGATGCTTATTCTACTAACAGAAAGATTAATCTAGAAACTGAAGAAATAAGGGTAATAGAAAATATTAAGGATATTATCGATAGGGAAAACATTTCAAAGGATTTGACAGGCAAAGGATTTAAAGAAATATATACCATAGAAGCCAATCCTGTTATAATCGATAATCAATATGTAGAAGATAAGATAATGGTAGAAGGCATACTTACATTAAATATCTATTATTTGGATGATATAAAGGATGAAATAATGACTCTAAAAGAAGAGGTGCCCTTTAAATCCTATATTACAACTGAAGGGTTAAACAAAGATATTATTATCAATACGGAAACCAATTTAGAAGATTTAAATTATAATCTTAGGGGTGATACCCTTTCCATAAATGGAACCCTAAAAAATCATATATTTATCAATAGAGAGAGAAAGATTAATATAGTAAGTGAAATAGAAGAAACAGAAGTTTTAATAGACAAGAAGAATAGGCCTAGCATAATCATTTACATGGTTCAAAGAGATGACATCCTCTGGGACATAGCTAAACGTTATAATACTACTGTTGATGAGATAATAGAATCAAACAATATTATTTCACCATCAAATTTAATGCCAGGAGAAAAAATCATCATCGAAAAGAAAGTTGATGTGGAATTCTAGTAGAAAACATGGTTTTATGATATAATGTATCCGTCAGTTTACTAAAAGGAGAATATATATGAATGAAATAGCCTTAAAATCCTTTGGCAAAATAAACTTAGCCTTAGATGTACTATATAAAAGAGATGACGGATATCACGAAATAAACACTTTAATGCAACAAATAGACCTGGGAGACAATATTATTTTAAGGAATAGGGAAAAAGGGATTGAAATTGAGTGTAATGATAAAGATGTTCCTTTAGATAGTACTAATTTAGCTTATAGGGCTTGGGAGAAGATAATAGAAAGAACTGGTATAAACAAAGGGGTTCATATAATTATAGACAAAAAAATTCCCGTAGCAGCAGGATTAGCTGGAGGTAGTTCTAATGGTGCAACAGTACTTAAAGGGTTAAACCAGTTGTGGGAATTAAACCTATCAGAAAAGGAACTGATGGAAATAGGCTTGGAAATTGGAGCTGATATCCCCTTTTGTATAATGGGTGGGACTGCATGGGGAAAAGGTGTTGGAGAAAAGCTAACTAGACTAAAAAGCTTCTCCAATAAGATGATTCTTTTAGCCAATGTAGGAATACCTATATCTACAGCCCATGTATATAATAGATTAAATCTAAATAGTGTTAATACTAGAATTGATATAGAAGGAATAGTCAAACATATGGAAGAAGACAACCTACCTAAACTGGCAGAAAACATGGCAAATATTATGGAAGGGGTAGTTATAGAAAAATACCCTATAGTAGGGAAACTAAAAAGGGAAATGATTAATTGGGGAGCCTTAGGCAGTATAATGAGCGGTAGTGGTCCTACCGTATTTGGATTGTTTGACGATGAAGAAAAATTAATTAGGTGTAAACATGAATTAGAAAAGAAAATTGATAAGGTATATATAACGAGGACCCTTTAAATATAAGGGTCTCAAATGGTGAATAATTAACCCACTTTCTGTTAATTATATATATTAGCAGGAGGTGGGTTTTTTGTATAAAATTGTTGGCCTTCTAAAAGATATATTCGATAATTTAACCATAGTTATGATTATACTAGTAGCATTGTTCTTACTATTTATAGATGGACCTAATTATAAAAACAGAGGTTTTACTAAAGAATATAGAATAGTACAGATTATCTCTTATTCCTATATAGTTCTTGGAATAATTTTATTTATTTTTTTAAGAATTGCCTAGGAGGTAAAAATGGGAGAAATAATTTCTAGGGATTTAAATAAGAACATTGATAAGTTAAAGATTATATTAAAGGATTGTGGCGACATTAGCTATAGATTCATCGATATAGGAAAGGATATGGAAAGGGAAGCTTGTTTGGTTTTTTCCGATGGACTTATAGATAAGGTTTCTATAAGTGAATATGCCATCCAATTTTTAATGACTGGAAATGAGGATTGTAATTCTGAGTTCATATTCAAATCAAATGAATTAGACAAATTAGCCAAGGAATCCATTGCTATCCCAGAAGTAAGGGAAGAAGATGATTTAGATAAAATAGTAGATGCTATATTATCTGGGGAAACAGCTTTTTTTGTCCACAAGGCAAATAAAGCTTTAATACTTTCTTCAAGGGGCTGGCCTACAAGGGGAGTAGGTGAACCTGAAACGGAAACCGTAGTAAGAGGTCCTAGAGATGGATTTAGCGAGACATTAAAGATAAATACAACTTTGGTTCGAAGACGTATAAAAGATCCTAAGTTAAAAATTAAAAATACTAAAGTAGGAAGAAGATCTAAAACAGATATTGCAATAATGTATATTGAAGACATCGCTAGTGAAGAGATATTAAAGGAGGTAAATAGGAGAATAGATGAAATTGACATAGATGGAATATTGGATAGTTCTATGTTGGAATTTCTGATAGAAGACAATTATCTATCCCCTTTTCCTCAAATAGAAAATACGGAAAGGCCAGATACTTTAGCTGCTTCTTTATATGAAGGAAGGATTGGCATTTTAGTGGATAATACTCCTTTTGCATTAGTAGTTCCTGCTACTATTGGCACCTTATCTCAATCAGCAGAGGACTACTACAGTCGATGGACTATTACTACGGTCATTAGATTGGTAAGACTAATAGCTGCTTTTTTATCCCTATTAGCACCTGCTTTATATATAGCAATAACATCTTTTCATCCTGGATTGATACCTACTATATTAACCTATTATTTAGGGGCTAGTAGAGTTAATGTACCTTTTCCAGCAGTGATAGAAGCTTATTTAATGGAGTTAACTATTGAATTATTAAGGGAGTCGGGAACTAGGATAGCAGGGCCTATAGGAACTACCATTGGAATAGTAGGAGGCCTTATAATTGGTCAGGCAGCAGTAGAAGCGGGGATTGTTAGTCCACTAATGATTATCATAGTAGCTATTACTACAATATCCTCCTTTTCCCTTCCTAGCTATGAATGGGCTTCTGGATTTAGATTTTGTAGATTTATATTTATGGCTTTAGCAGGTATATTAGGGTTATATGGCATTATGTTAGGAATAGTAGTGCTAACAACTCATTTTGCAAGATTAGAAAGCTTTGGGATTCCCTTTTCTTCTCCCTACTCTGGACTAGGTATAAAAGAAGGAGATTTGAAGGATACTTTGGTAAAGGCTCCCATACAAAAGTTTCAGTTTAGACCCATATTTACATTTCCGAAAGACAGAAGAAGAATGGGAAAAAGGTGAAAATATGCAAAATAAAAAGACTATATCTAATCAACAGATAAAGGCATTACTGATTACCACCGTCATTGGAGTAGGTATATTGTCCCTACCTAGCGATTTGGCCATGATACTCAATACTAGCGGCTGGATAGCTATAATACTAGGGGGGTTAATCATTCTACCCTTTGTAATTATAATTAATAGATTATTTAGGATATATCCAGGAATGTCTTTTTTTCAAATCGGTAGAAAAGTTATGAATCCAATAATATTCAATATATTTCTAATAATCATGTTATCCTACTCTCTACTATTACTGTCCTATGCCTGTAGAATTTTTGCAGAGGTAATAAAGGCTTATTTACTTGAGACTACCCCTACGGAGATTATTATTTTAACAATGTTAATTGCTATAACCTATGTGGCTAGGTCTAAATTAGAAGTTGTAGCTAGGGTAGCTGTTATGATATACCCTATTATACTAGGGTTTATAATTTTTTTAGTAATAGTTAATTTACCTAATGCTGACTATACTAATATATATCCTTTATTGGATGTGGACTATAAGGCAATTCCCAGAGGAATTATGGCTGTAATATTTTCCTATGCTGGATATGAAATATTGCTTTTAGCCCTTCCCTTCTCGGAGAATAACAAAGACTCACTGAAATATTGCACAAAGGGGATGTTTATCGTCATTGGAGTATATTTGATAGTATTTTTCATAACTTTATCCCAATATGGAATCCATCAGTTGCAAAGGGAGATATGGCCTTCAATTGCAGTTATAAAGGAAATAGATTTACCAGGTTATTTTTTAGAAAATTTAGATGGCATTGTTATGGCCGCTTGGGTTATGGTAGTATATGGCACCATGGGCCCTTTTCTATATGCCTCTGGAGTTATCCTAGGAAGTGTTTTCAATGTAAGGGACAATAAATTTTTTGTACCCCCTTTAGTCCCTATCATATATTCTATATCCTTATTACCTGATAACTTAATAGAGGTAAATAAGGTTATGGGTAGAATTTTAAATTATTTTGCTTTAGCTTCAATAATGGTTATACCGACTATTATATTTATACTTTCCTATATTAAGAGGGGGAAAAATAAAATATGAAGAATAAAATTTTAATCCTGAGTATAATTTCCTTAATATTTATATCCAGCTGTTGGGACAAGGTGGAAATAGAACAAAGAACATTTGTATCCGACTTAGGTGTTGATTTAAATGAAAAAGGAGGAATGAACAGATATATAATCACCTACCAATATCCAAATATAAATGCCATAGGGAAAAACGCCACGGAAGAGAACAAATCCTTTGTAATTTCTACCCCTTGCAGCAGTATATTTCAAGCTGCAAGGGAGTTTAGCACCCGGGAGGCTTTTCCCTTCTACTATAAACATGTAAAGGTTCTAATATTAGGACAAAAGCTATTAGATGAGGAAAATTTGATTCGTGAAGTCATAGATGAGTTAAATAGGGATACAAAGATTAATAAAAAGCTACAGATTCTAGCAGCAGAAGGAATGGCAAAAGACATTTTAGATGCAAATGTGACTAGGAAACAAACAGTAGATGGAGTTATATATACAACAGTAAAGGATAATAAATCTTCTAGTAGATTTACAGCTCAAACTTTAACGGGATTGATTTCTGATTTTGATTATTCTAGAGTAACCCTTATTCCTAGAATTACTATGAAAGAAAATAGATATGTAATATCAGGGGGATGTATTATGAAAGATTACAAGCATTTGGCTTGGGTGGATGAAAAGGAGAATAGAGCAATTAGCCTATTAAATAATAAAATTAAAAATGAAACCATAGATGTTGTATATAAAGGGGATTTAATATCCTATACGGTTACCAATGCCAAATCCAGTAAAAAGGTAAAAATAGATGAAGGGATAAAAGCAGATTTTTCAATAAAAATTGAAGGATATTTACAAGGATATATTATAGCTGAGAACAAAACTGCCTTTGATAATCAAGTTTTAAAGGAGATGGAAGAGGCTATCAAAAGGGATATTAAAAGGGAAACCGAAAGAACCATAAAAAAACTCCAAGAAACATATAGGGCAGATATAATAGGGATTGGAGAACATTTAAGCAAATTTGAACCTAAGGAATGGAAAAAAATAAAAGACAATTGGGATGAAATATTTCCAGATGTAGAAATAAACATTATGTTAGATGTAAAAATTAGAAGAACAGGACTGATAAAATAATATTGGTATAAAAAAACAGATATAGGAAATAATTAAAACTAGAAGTAAAAAAGAACTTAGGAGGAATTAAAATGAAATATAAAAAGACAATCCTTAGTTTGGCATTATTAATTATTTCTATTGCATATATTATTCATCCCTATATTATTGGTAGAGAAGCTTCTGTAGATGGGTTTAAAGATGAAATAATCCGTTTTCATATTAAAGCTAATAGCGATAAACAGGAAGATCAGGCTTTAAAATTAAAGATAAGAGATGCAATATTAAGGGAAACAAGAAATCAATTTGAAAATAGTAAATCTTTAGATGAAACGAGAATATTAGTTGAAGATAATTTAAATAGCATTAAATCTATGGCTGAAGAAGTAATAGAAAGGGAAGGGAAGGATTTTCCCGTAGAAGTATCCTTAGGGATAAAAAGTTTCCCTACAAGGAAATATGGAAATATCATATTTCCAGCAGGAGAATATGAAACATTGGAAGTAGTTTTAGGAGAAGGTAAAGGCAAGAATTGGTGGTGTGTAATGTTTCCTCCATTATGCTTTGTAGATATTAGCCACAGCAATGGGATCAAAGTGGAAGAAGAATTAAAAGAAGTACTTTCAGAAGAAGAAATAGACCTTATCTTAGCAGATAAAGAACCCCCTATAATATTAAAGTCTAAGATAAAGGAAGTATTAGAAAAAACAAAAACATATTTAGCAAATTTATTAGCACAGAAAGAATAAAAGTTGCCACTGGAATTACTCAGTGGCAACTTTTATTCTTTACCCGTATTATTTTAATAAATTTGTTATAGTTTGATAAACTAGCTTTGGTGCAACATTAAAAGAATAATCCTTCTCTAATCTTTCTGTAAACTTATGAGCGTCCTTTCCAAAGGGACCAATGTTTACTACAGGAAGATTTAATTTTTGCATTTCTTCAATAGGTAAGCTATACTTTGTTCCAAATCCAGGCATATTGTTCTTCAAAGAATCTATTGCATTTTCTTCCCTAGGAGCTGCTGCATAGCTTAAATCGGAAATATAAGGATAGAATTTTTTCATTTCGATATCATAATCAGAATCTATTTCTTCTAAAACCTGCTTAACTGCATTTAGTAGCTTTTTCTCCAATGGGGTTTCATCCTTGACATATATATGTGGATAATAAGGTGGTGAGAAATATACTACTACCACTGGATCTTTGTCAGACCACATATTATGAAGGGCTTCCACCATTTTTAATGCAAATACTCTTTCGTCTATATTCTTATCTACTAGTAGTTTTTCATTTAGCTCTTCCATTACTTTATCTACTTCTTGGCCCTTTTCTTCCTTCACCTTTTCATATAGTTCTTCATAGGAAATAACTCTTGAATTCCAAGGAAGTTTTTCATAATGGAATCCATTGAACTCACAATACTTTTTATATTCCACATTTAGACTATCTATAACCTTTTGAAATGCAAGAGTGGCTCCATCTATTACCTTATCCATCATTTGATCTGGAGTACTACTATGGGTTCCAAAATTAAAGTATAAGTAACTGGTTTTGGCTGTTTGAACTGAATATTCAGGTTTTAAATCCTGTTGCCTTAATGAAATAGGGGGAACAGTAACTTCTCCTTCTGCTTCATCACAATATTTAGTGTTAAAATCAATTTCTTCCACAATAGCCGAAGATATATGGTTAGGGTCTAGTCCTTTAAATGGATCTCCACCGTGAGCCTCAGATCCAACTATATAGAAACTGGGCATTAATTTCCCTACAGTTCCTACATATATATATCTTGTATTATCACCATCATATCTAGGAGCACTATAATCCATATCGATGACTGCCAAGTATTCAAAACCTTCGGTTTCTTGAAGATTGATTAGCTCAGGAACTACTGAAAGCATACCCCCTGAATTACCTTCTTCATCACATACAGCAGCGAAAACTATATTGCCTTCAAAGTTTTCCACATTATCTGAAATGGACTCTACTATAGTCATCAAGGTGGCTACTCCGCATTTCATGTCGAATACTCCCCTGCCAAATAGATATTCTCCCGATTCTAAATCCTTTAAAGCCTCTGGCGGAAGGGATACTTCCTTGAACTTTTCTGTTAATTCTAAAGGTTTTGTTGCATAATCTTTTAATACTCCATAATCGGAAACGCCTACTGTATCCGTATGGCCTATTAATACTAAAGATTTTTTACTATTTCCCTTTTCGCCTTTTACCACAGCCATTACAGATTTTCTTCCTAAAAAATCATCTTTTATTGGGACATACTTTACCCTTTCAGGATGTTTTTTAAAATAATCCATCTCTTTAAATTTTTCGTAGACTTTTTCTACTACATTATTTTCTTCTTTTGTTCCTACTACACCACGAATTTCTGCTAATTCCAGTGTAAGGTTTTCAATTTTTTTACCCCAATTTTTGTTCATATCTTTACCTCCCAAGCTGAGCTCAAATTCTCAAGTCCCTATTATTTTGCAGAAGTATAATACTCTGGATTCCTAAAAAATTCCTCTTTCAAATCTTTAACTTCATTGGATAACATTAATAATCCTATCATATTTGGAATTATTATTGTAGCTAATAATATATCTAAGAAATTATATAGAAATTCAATTCCACCATAAACCCCTAAAACTATAGAAATTAAATATACAACAACCATTATATTTGAAAATTTACTACCAAATAAGAATTCTGCTTGTGTTTTCCCGTAATAGGTAATGACTATAATTGTAGATAATACAAATAATAATATACTAATGGTTACAATTCCTCCACCTATACTATCTCCCAATAACTGTTGAAAAGCTACTGCTGGCATACTTGCTGCTTGATCAATAGGAACTATATTGTATACTCCAGAAACTAATACAACTAAAGCAGTTATAGTACAAACTATTAGAGTATCAATTACTATTTCAAATATACCCCACATAGCTTGACGTACAGGATGGTCAGTGACTGCTGCTGCATGAGCTATAGGTGCAGTTCCCATACCAGCTTCATTTGAATAAACCCCTCTTGCAGTACCCCATCTAATAGCTTGAGCTATTCCTGCTCCAGCTATTCCACCTGTAGCAGCAATTGGAGTAAAAGCATGTTTGAATATAAGTCCTAAAGCTCGCGGTAATTCTGTTATATTTGCAATAATAATTATTAGACCACCAATAATATACAGCAAAGCCATAAATGGAACTAATTTTTCAGTAACAGTTGCAATCCTCTTTATACCACCAAATACTACTAAGCCAACTAGTACCACAAGTATTCCACCTGTTACCCAATTAGGGATATTAATAGTACTAGCTGTTTGAACTGCAGAAACAGCTTGAGTTGCAATAGAAGGAATTAATTCAATCATTAAGAAGAAAGAGAATATAATACCCAAAGCTTTACCTAAACCAGACTTAATACCCTTACTCAAGAAATACATTGGGCCTCCTACATAATCGCCTTCTTCATTCTTTTCCCTGTATCTAATACCTAAAACTATTTCTGAAAACTTAGCTGCACTAGCAATTAAAGCTACAACCCACATCCAGAACACAGCTCCTGGACCACCAAAGGCAATGGCTACAGGTACTCCAACTATATTAGAAGCCCCAATAGTTGAAGCTAAAGCTGCTGTTGCAGCTTGGAAAGGAGTAACAGTACCTTCTCCTTCGGGTTTTTTGAACATCTTTCCAAAAGTTTCTCTCATTGCAAAGGTAAAATATTTGAATTGAAAAAATCCTAGTTTAATAGTTAAAATAAGACTCCCACCAACTAATATAAGCAACATAGGTATCCCCCAAAGCCAGTTGGAAAAATTAATAATAGCATTTACAAAACCTTCCATAAGAACCCTCCTTTTTTTAAAATTAAAGCATTAAACTTAGTAAAATAATCCTTGAATTCACCTCCTACTATAATATTTGTAATATTAAATATTATCTGAATATTTAATAGTTAAATAGTGATTTATAAACAAAAAACAGGATAAAGCAAATATGGTTTGCATTTCCTGTTTCGAGTTGGAATATTAGGCTTCTTAAATTTGAATGCCATGAATATCCACTTAATACTTTGAAATTTGTTTTAATACTTATTTGTTTATTTTTATTTATTATTTAAATATGCTGAAAAATTGTTTTTGATTTTCAATAAAATATATAGAAATATACTTATTCTTATAATATCATTACTTATAGAATATATCAAGAATAATTAAAATATTATGAAAATACTAAATATTTGTGATATAATTTGTACTAACTTATTACTGGGGGGATAATTTTGAAAAATGTTCGGGAAAACATCATAAAATTATTATCGGATTTAATTAAAATCTACAGTCCTTATTTTGAAGAAGATGAAATAATGAGATTCACTTACAATTGGCTAAAAGAAAGAAACATTCCAGTTAAGTATCATAAGTATAGTGAAGATAAGGTTACAAAATTTCATGGAACAAATGTGGTTGGTAATATTAAAGGTCAGGAAGGAGGATTGAAAATATTATTAAATGGACATTTGGATACGGTTAGTATTAGCCAAGGTTGGACTAAAGATCCTTTAAAACCAACTATAGAAGGTGACAGGATATACGGGCTAGGGGCATTAGACATGAAGGGTGGTTCAGCAGCAATAATGGTTGCTTTAGAAGCTTTCTTGCGGAATGTTAAGGACTTTAAAGGCGAAATAATCTATACTCTAGTCTCCGATGAAGAAGGTCCCTATGGACTAGGCACTGATGCTACTATCTTAGATGGGATAACAGAGGATATTGACTTTTCAATAGTAACTGAACCCAGTAGTGGATTTGCAGATATTGAATTCCCCTGTCTATGTTTAGGGGCTAGAGGTGGTTACAATTATAATGTAAAGCTTTATGGTAAAGCTAGCCATGCTGCCTCTCCGGAATTAGGGATAGATGCTATTTGGGATGGGGCTAAACTAATATGCCAATTAAATGAATTGGAATTAAAAGAGGATCCACAACTAGGCAAAGGTTCTTTAGTAGTCATTGAAACTTCGGGTGGGGGAGCAGCTTGTAGTGTGGCGGAGGAATCTAGTTTTATGGTATTTAGACATGTAGTCAGAGGAGAAGATAAAGATTATTTAATTAAGGAAGTGGATGAAGCAGCGAAAAGGGCTAATATTAAAAGTAAATATGAAATAGAATTTAGAGAAGCACCCCATAAAGGGATAGATGGGTTTAAACCCTATACGGTAGATGAGGACAACCAATTTACAAAATTACTTCAAGAAATCATCAAAGAAGTAACGGGTACCTATGGAACCATAGCCTATTTTTCTAGTATGGGAGATTTTAATTATCTAGGGACTAGGACTGGAGCTCCTACATTCATATTTGGTCCCTATGGACAAAACTATCACTCTCCCGACGAATGGGTTTCAATTGATAGTTTAGTTAAAACCGCTCAGGTAATATATAGCTTATTGGTAAAACTATTAAAAATTTAATCTTTAAAAAACAAAAAAGCCATTATTGGTAAATGAAGCCAATAATGGCTTTTTTGTTTTCGCTGCATAAATTTTATATTATTACAAAAAATATATAAACCTGGCAAATATGAAAGGAGGTAAATTATTTGAGAAAATTTACTATAACAACAATGATTCTAGTGTTAGTATTCTTATCCATACTCATGTTTTACGAACCAGGCAGTTTTTTTCAAGAAGCAACAACTAAAAACAATATGTTTTTTGCCCCTAGAATACTCTATTGGGGGACTCAAGGGCAGGATGTAAAAAATGTTCAATGGCAATTGGTGAAATGGAAATATCTAATTGGGAAAGTAGATGGTATATATGGAGCAGAAACCTATAGGGCAGTACGAAGGTTTCAGGCTAAAAATGGCCTCAGAGTAGATGGAGTAGTAGGACCTCAAACAGCAGTAGCTTTAGGATTAACCTTAACAGGTGCAGCTCCTGCTTCTGCTCAAGGTATAAATAGACGGGGAGATGAATATCTGTTGGCTAGAACAATCCATGGGGAAGCTAGAGGGGAACCATATATAGGGAAGGTGGCAGTTGCAGCAGTAGTATTAAATAGGGTTAGAAGTCCCAAATTCCCCAATACCGTAGCAGGAGTAGTATATCAACCTCTAGCCTTTACTGCAGTAGCTGATGGGCAGATTAATTTAACTCCAAATAAGGATTCTATTAAAGCTGCAAGGGATGCTCTAAATGGTTGGGACCCGACCTATGGTTGTCTTTATTATTGGAACCCAGCCACTGCTACTAGTAGATGGATTTGGTCTAGGAAGGTTACACTGAAAATTGGCAAACACTGGTTTGGACTATAGGAGGTGAAAAAATGGAGAGAAGAAGATGGTGGATAGCTCCAAGCTTATTAGGTCTAGCTTTTATAATTGCACTAGTTTGGGGTTATAATGAATATACTACCAAAAACCAGCTAGGTGTGGCGTTGGAAAATCACTATCAAAGGTTATTCTTTGACGTAAAGAAACATGTGGAAAATGTTCAGGTAAATCTGTCTAAAGCTATGTTATCTAAATCCAGGGATCAAAACGTATTATTATTGTCCCAGATAATGAATGAAGCCTATTTTGCTCAAGATAAACTAGGACAAATGCCCATAACCCATGCGGAGACAGCTAAAACTGAAAAATTTTTGAACCAGGTTGCTGACTATAGTTATTATTTAATACAGACCCATTTACAAGGGCAACCTATAACTAATGAACAAAAAGCTTCTTTAGCAAATCTTCAACAGAATTCTGCCACATTCAACCAGGAATTGGCTAAGCTCCAATCTGAATTGGCAGATAAAAACTTTTTATTCGGTTCCCTTAATGCTAGACAAAATAAAAAAGTTCGAGAGGGGAATGAGAAGATATTTCAAACTTCTTTAACCAATATAGAGAAAAACGTGGCTAAAACCCCTGAATTAATTTATGATGGTCCCTTTGCTGATCAGATGATAAATAGGAAACCCTTAGGGTTGGAAAATAGGGATGTATCTAAAAATGAGGCAGAAAAGATTGCCATAGATTTCTTCGGTGCTAATAGGGTTCAGGATATTAAGTCTTATGAAGAAGGAAAGGATTCATCAGAAGTAAGAATACCCTCCTATACGTTTAATCTATATCCCAAAAATACCTCTAAGGAATTAGCAGTATATATGGGAGTATCCAAAAAAGGTGGGCATGTACTATGGATGGCCAATCCAAGGCCAGTAACTAAAGGAAGTTTATCTATAAAAGAAGCCCAGAATAAGGCTCTTGAGTATTTAAAAGGCAAAGGTTTTGAAGGTATGGAGCCTAATTATTATTTAAAATATGATGGAACTGTGTTATTCAACTTTGTATATAAAGAACAGGATATTACCATCTATCCAGATTTAATAAAACTAAAGATAGCCTTAGACAATGGAGAAATAGTAGGTTTTGATGCTTCAACCTATTATTTAAATCATAATGATAGAAATTTTGAAGAACCAAAGATAACCTTAGAAGAAGCAAGAGAAGAGGTGAGAGGAGATTTTGAAGTAAACTCCTCCAGATTAGCATTAATACCAAAAGGGAAGAACGAAGTACTGTGCTATGAGTTCAAAGGCAATTATAGAGGAGGAGAATATATAGTCTATATAAATGCCCAAACTGGAAATGAAGAACAGATACTTCAATTAATTAAAAGTGAAAATGGTACATTAACTTTTTAAAAAAAGATTGTAAAATCCCCCTAATATTAATAAAATAGAATAGAAGGGGGGTTTTTTTATGGATAATAGGCCAATTGGAGTATTTGATTCAGGAATTGGTGGTCTAACAGTATTAAAAGAAATAATGGAACAACTGCCAGGAGAAGATATAGTATATTTTGGAGATACAGCTAGAATTCCCTATGGAACCAGATCCAAAGAAACGGTAATAAAATATTTTTTTCAATCCGTAAGATTTTTACTTACCAAGGACATTAAAGCTATAATAATAGCTTGTAATACAGCCTCTGCCTTAGCTATGGAAGAAGCCAAAAAGGTTTTTGATATACCCATATTAGGAGTTATTGAACCAGGAGCTAATGCTGCAGCTTCTGCCACTAAGAATTCAGTAATTGGAGTAATAGGCACAGAAGGGACAATAAACAGTGAATCCTATCAAAGGAAAATAAGAAAGATACTACCTTCAGCAGAGATAATAGGTATATCCTGTCCTCTATTCGTGCCAATAGTAGAAGAGGGCTGGGAAAGTACAGATGTAGCTTTTATTACAGCAAAAAAATATCTTCTAGAATTAAAGGAACATAATATAGATTCCTTAGTATTGGGTTGTACCCATTATCCAGCTCTTCGTTATACTATCACTAAGGTATTAGGAGACAAGGTGAAAATGGTAAACCCAGCCTATGAAACAGCTAAAGCTGGAAAGATAATGCTAAAGGAGAAAGGATTATTGTCCAATAGATTAGATGGAGGTAAATGTGACTACTATGTAAGTGATGACCCAGAGAAGTTTAAAAGAATTGGGGGAAATATAATGAGAAGGGAAATCGCCTCCGTTCAAAAAGTAAATATAGAGAATTTATAGGCACCTAAAGTGCCTATAAATTGGCCTTGGATGCCTAAAATTCAGCGGGAAAGGAGTTCTTATGAAAGATTTATTTTTTAGGGAAAATATACTGGAGATATTAGACTATATGGAGGAAGGTATTCACATAATAGATAGTAATGGTAGAATAGCTTATTATAACCTATTTGCCCAAAAGATAGATGGCATAGATAGGGAAAAAGCTGTAGGACGCCATCTTTTGGAAGTATATCCATCTTTAAGCTATGAAACCTCAACTCTTTTAACCGTAATTAAAACTGGAAAGCCTATACTGAAAAAAGAGCAAACCTTCATAAACTATAAAGGTGAAAAGATAACCACTGTCAATTCTTCCATACCCATTAAAAGCAATGGTAAAATATTAGGAGCTTTGGAAATATCCAAAGATATAACTCAAGTAAGGAAGATGTCTGAAAAGATTGTAGACCTTCAAAGCAAACTATACAATAACACAAGGAGAAAAATCAAAGAAGAAGAAACAGCAAAATATACCTTCCTAGACATAATAGGACAAAATAAGAAGATGCTAAAACTTAAACAGATGGCTCTAAAAGCGGCAGACACTTATGCACCTGTTTTAATATATGGAGATACAGGTACAGGAAAGGAGCTTTTTGTCCATGCCATACATAATGCAAGCAAAAGGAAAAACAAACCCTTCATTACTCAAAACTGTGCAGCCTTACCAGCCAACCTTTTAGAAGGAATTTTATTTGGAACAGCAAAAGGAGGCTTCACTGGTGCAGAAGATAGACAGGGCCTATTTGAATTAGCCCATGGAGGCACTTTATTCCTAGATGAAATAAACTCCATGCCTTTAGAATTACAATCTAAACTATTAAGAGTCCTCCAAGATGGAAGCTTTAGACCAGTAGGCCAAACTAATACTATAAATGTAGATGTAAGGATAATTACAGCCACCAATATACCGCCAGAAGAAGCGGTAAAACACAAATTATTAAGAAAAGACCTATACTATAGACTAAATGTGATAAGCTTAAGCATCCCTCCTCTAAAGGAAAGAAAAGACGATATCCCTATACTAACCCAGTACTTCATAGATAAATTAAATAAAAAATTGGATAAATCCGTTAAGGGAGTATCCAAAGAGGTAATGGATATACTCATATCCAATCCCTGGGAAGGGAATGTTAGAGAGTTGGAAAATTTAATTGAAGGGATTATGAGTATTTACGACATAGAAATAATAGACGTAGAACATTTACCAACAAAATTCAAAAAAATCAAACAAAAAGAAGAAAGCTTATCATTAAAAGACACCCTAGAAGAAATGGAAAAACAATTGATACAAGATGCCTTAGAAGAAGCAGAATACAATATTAGCTATACTGCAGAACTACTAAACATCCCTCGACAAACTCTCCAATACAAAATATCCAAATATAATCTAAAATAACAATAATAAGTTCCCTTTTTGGTGCCAGGCACCAATAAGAGAACTTATTTGCCTAAATTTGGGCAAATAAGTTTTAGATTTATCCACTTAATGGGCTATAACCTTTGTGTCTAGCCCTTTTAATACTTGAAAAAATTGGCATATAAATTGCATTATATATTAGATGGTAATAAAAATTTTAAGGAGGGATTTGTATGAGAAAAGGATGTCCATATGGAACTCATAGAGTAATAGAACCAAAGGGAGTATTGCCACAACCAGCGCTAAAAATAGACAATGATATGGAAATATATGATAATGAAATATTAATCGATGTGCAAACTTTAAATGTAGATTCTGCTAGCTTTACTCAAATCAAAGAGCAGGCTAAGGGAGACCAGGAAGAAATAAAAAAGATTATGAAGGGCATAGTTGCTGAAAGAGGCAAACACCAAAATCCCGTAACTGGTTCTGGTGGTATGTTAATCGGAACTGTGGAAAAGATTGGTCCTGCACTAGAAGGAAAAACCGAATTAAAAGTAGGAGATAAAATAGCCACTTTAGTATCCTTATCTTTAACCCCACTTAGAATAGATGAATTTTTAGAAATAAGACCTGAAGTAGACCAGGTAGATATTAAGGGGAAAGCTATATTATTTGAATCTGGCATATATGCAGTACTACCTGATGACCTACCAGAAAACTTAGCATTATCCGTATTAGATGTGGCAGGGGCACCAGCTCAAACAGCCAAATTGGTTAAACCAGGGGACACAGTAGTAGTAATAGGTGGAACGGGTAAATCTGGTATGCTCTGCTTATACGAAGCAAAGAAGAGGGCTGGAGTAACAGGAAAGGTCATATGTATAGGATCTAGAGATAAAACTATAGCTAGAGTAAAAAATGCAAACTTGGCAGATGTCTACATAAAGGCAAACGCTACCAACGCAGTAGAATTATTGGAAAAGGTTAGTGAAGCAACCAATGGAGAAATGGCAGATATAGTTATAAATACAGTCAATATTCCAAATACAGAAATGTCTAGCATACTGCTTACAAAGGATAAAGGTATTGTATATTTCTTTAGTATGGCAACTAGCTTCACAAAAGCAGCTTTAGGAGCTGAAGGGGTAGGAAAAGACATAACCATGATAGTAGGAAACGGATACACCAAAGATCACGCAGCTATATCCCTAGAACTGATGAGAGAATCTAAAGAATTAAGAAAGATTTTTGAGGAGTTGTACGCTTAGTCCATTGAAAAAAAGGGAGGTTTTCATTGTGAGATCTTATAAGGATATTGAATTATGGAAAGATGTGACTGAGGAAGAGTGGCATGACTGGCGATGGCAGGTTAGAAATAGAATTACAGAGGTAGAAGTACTAAAGAAGATAATCAATATTACTGAAAAAGAGGAGAAGGAAATAGGAGAGGTATTGAATAAGTTTAGAATGGGAATTACTCCATATTATGCTTCTCTGATGGACCCAAATGACCCAAATTGTCCTATTCGAAAACAGGCAGTCCCAACAATAATGGAAACTCATGAAAGCATTGCAGATATGGAAGACCCATTAGCAGAAGATGAAGACTCTCCAGTACCAGGACTTACCCATAGGTATCCTGATAGGGTATTGTTCCTAATAACAGACCAATGTTCAATGTATTGTAGACATTGTACTAGAAGAAGATTCGCAGGGCAACAAGACTCGGGGGCTCCTAAGGATAGAATCGATAAATGTATTGAATACATCAGAAATACTCCCCAAGTAAGAGATGTTCTATTATCCGGTGGAGATGCATTATTGGTATCTGACGAAAGATTAGAGTACATTATAAAAGAATTAAGGGCAATTCCCCATGTGGAAATAATCCGAATTGGTACCAGAACCCCTGTAGTTATGCCTATGAGAATCACCGATAATCTAGTCAATATGCTTAAAAAATATCATCCAATCTGGTTAAATACTCATTTTAATCATCCAAAAGAAATTACAGAAACCTCAATTGCAGCAGCCAATAAAATGGCAGATGCAGGTATCCCATTGGGGAATCAATCAGTTTTATTAAGAGGAGTTAATGACTGCCCTCATATAATGAAGGAATTAGTTCACAAATTGGTAATGATGAGAATTAGACCTTACTATATTTACCAATGTGATTTGTCCATGGGAATTGAACACTTTAGAACAAAAGTATCTAAGGGTATCGAGATAATAGAAGCACTAAGAGGCCATACTTCTGGTTTTGCAGTTCCAACCTTTGTAGTAGATGCACCAGGAGGTGGAGGCAAGACTCCTGTTATGCCTCAATACGTTATAAGCCAGTCCCCAACTAAAATAGTCCTTAGAAATTACGAGGGGGTTATTACCACTTATACGGAACCACAAATTCTTGAAGAACCATGTAATTGTCCCATATGTAAGGGAGAAAGGGAAGGCCATGCAACAGGGGTAGCAGAACTACTCCAAGGCCCAGAAGTAAAATCCATGGCACCAAGTAATTTAGAAAGAAAACAGCGGGGACAGTAGGGACGGTTCTCCCTGTCCCAAAACCGATGAATAAAGGGGGTTTTCTATTGTTACTAAAACACATATACAACAAATACAAAATAATATCCATAGTGGGCATGGCTAAAAATAGTGGTAAGACGGTAGCCTTAAACCATTTAATCCATGAATCCATAGACCAAGACATAAAATTAGGCATTATTTCTACTGGAAGGGATGGAGAAGCTTTAGATTTAGTTACAGAAACGGAAAAGCCTAAAATATATGCAGAAGAAGGCACCATAATTGCCACCACTACAGAATTATTGTCTTTAGGAGATGCTACAATAGAAATAATGAATATAACAGAATATAGAACCCCTTTAGGAGAAATATTAATAGGTAGAGTAAAGGATGGCGGATATATTCAAATTTCAGGACCTCAAACTGCAGCAGAAATAAAGGATTTAGCAAATCTAATGTTAAAATTAGGGGCGGAAATGGTCATTATAGATGGAGCCATAGACCGAAGGTCTTCTGCCGCCCCTTCTATAACAGATGCTACAATTTTATCTACTGGAGCAGTTTTAAGCAGGGATATAAACAAGGTTGTGGAAGAAACAATCCATATAGTGAACCTTTTCAATCTCCCCCAAATTGAAGATTCTATGGAAAAGGAAATATTGGAAAAGGTTCTAAATAGTGGAGGAATAGCCACAATAGATGAGAATTTGAACATCCATCCCATTGAGATAAAAACTGCTTTAAATTGTGGCCATATTATTGGAAATCACATAGGGAAAAATTCTAAATACATATTAATCCCCGGGTCCTTGGTAAAAAATACCATAGAAGATATTATTAGAACCACAAATAGATATAAAAAAGTGGATATAGTAGTAGCTGATGGAACTAAAATATTTATACCGCCAAAGGATTGGTTAAAATTTATGAGGTATGGGGTTAAGGTAAAGGTATTGAATCCAATAAATCTAGTGGCCATAACCGTGAACCCTTATGCACCTCAAGGATATTATTTTGAAGCTAGAGAATTATTAGACAAGATGAAATACTATATAAAGGATATTCCAGTAGTAGATTTAGTCTTAGGGGGTGAATGAGATGGAATTAATGGATGATTTTACAAAAGAATCCTTAGATTTTCAATATATTTTAAACAGGATAAATATTAAAACCCCTTATGGCAAAATCTATAAGGACAAGATGAGGCCTTTTCTAAGAGGAGAAGAAGAAGAACTAATAGAAGAATTGGGAAAGGTAGAAAACTATATTGCTCTTGTTAAGGATCAAAGGTTCATAGGAGAGATAAACAATATATTTCACCATATAAAGGATTTAAGGTCATCTATTGATAGAGGTAGAGATGGAGGAATTCTTTCAGAAGTAGAACTGTTCGAAATTAAGAACTTCCTCTTTTTAATTAGAGATTTAAAAGAGTTATTGACTACGAATCAGGCACCCCTGTGGGAAGATACGACAATAGAACCTATAGAGAGTTTAGAAAAACTATTGGACCCAGAAGCTACGGGTATTTCCACCTTCTATATATATGAAGCCTATTCGAAAGAATTAAAGTCCATTAGAGAAGATAAAAGGGAAATAGAAAGAAAAATTAAAAAAGAGAAAAAAAGTTTAAAAGAAAAAGTACGAGAGGAATTAAGGCTAAACTTAAATCCAGATGGGTCCATAATCATACCCAAAGAAAGAACAGAACTAATTGAAAAGCTGGAGAATTATCCCTATTTAAACTATGTATCTGAAACCTATATGAATATTAAATATACTTTAAAATCAACGGATTCAATAAATCTATTGGAAAGAAAAGTTTTAATCCTTAAGGATAAAGAAGAAAAAGAAGAAATGAGAATAAGGAAAAATCTTTCTAAGGAGATAGGTAAAAAAAGTAAAATTCTATATAAAAATATATCCAGCATTGGAAAGATGGATTTTATATTAGGAAAAGCCAGTTTTGGAGTAGAAATAAATGGAGTTAAACCAAATATTATTGAAGACCATTCTATAACCATAATAGGAGGAAGACATCCAAAAGTAGAAGACACCCTAAAGGAAATGGGGCTAGAATATACTCCTATAACCTTAGAACTTAAGGAAGGGGTTACCTGTATTACAGGAGCTAATATGGGAGGTAAGACCGTTAGTTTAAAATTAGTAGGTCTCTTAACAGCCATGGCCCAATATGGATTACTGGTTCCTGCTAAGGAGATGATTTTAGGATTAAATAATTTCATCAAAGCCTCTATAGGAGACCTTCAATCTGTGGACAAAGGCTTAAGTACCTTTGGAGGGGAAATCAAACTAATCCAAGAAGCCATAGAAATTGCAGATAATAAAGGATTGATACTAATAGACGAATTAGCCAGTGGTACCAACCCGGAAGAAGGCTATGCCATATCAAAGGCAGTAGTAGAATATCTATTGGACAAAGACTCCATAACCTTACTTACAACCCATTATGATAATATTGGGAATATAGATAAGGTAGTCCATTTACAGGTAATAGGATTATCCCATATGAAATTGGAGGAGTTAAAATCCCAATTAAAGAATCTTCAACAGGAAAAGATGGACTTAATAAATAAATTCATGGATTATCGACTAAGAACAGTAGATAAAACCAAACCAGTCCCTAAAGATGCCTTAAATATTGCACGGATAATGGGACTAGACGAAAGGATAATTGGAAAAGCAGAAAAAGAGCTGAAATGAAAGGAGTGAAATATTTGAGTAAATTAAATCTTGATCAAAAATTAATAGACAGTTCAAGAAATGCTGCAAAACAAATAGCTGATGATGTGCAAAAGTTTATAGATGAACATACTACTACTTCCACAGAAAGAACCATTGCTAGATTATTGGGAGTAGATGGAGTGGATGAAATAGATAGACCTCTACCCAATGTGTTAATAGACAATATTAAAGAAGGTGGTGGGCTAGAAAGAGGAATAGCCTATTGGTTAGGCAATGCTATGATTCAAACAGGAGATAGCCCTCAACAAATAGCAGAAAAAATATCCAGGGGAGAATTGGATATTACCCGCCTACCAGCAGCTGATGAAGAAAAAATTAAGGATATCATATATGAAATAGCAAGGGAAAGAGTAGAAAAAATCAAATCCAATAGAAATAAAAGGGAAGAACTGATAAATACCTTAGGAGAAGGGAAAAAGCCCTATCTATATGTAATAGTGGCTACTGGTAATATATATGAAGACATAGAACAAGCTAAATCAGCAGCTCGCCAAGGGGCAGATGTAATTGCAGTTATAAGAACTACAGGGCAAAGTCTATTGGATTATGTACCCTATGGCCCTACTACTGAAGGATTTGGTGGAACTTATGCCACTCAAGAAAACTTTAAACTAATGAGAAGGGCCTTAGATGAAGTAGGAGAAGAGGTAGGCCGCTATATTAGACTTTGTAACTATTGTTCTGGATTATGTATGCCAGAAATAGCAGCTATGGGTGCCTTGGAAAGGTTGGATATGATGTTAAACGATGCCCTTTATGGAATACTGTTTAGGGATATAAATATGCAAAGAACTTTAATAGACCAATATTTCTCCAGAGTAATCAATGGATATGCGGGTATAATAATAAATACGGGAGAAGACAACTACCTTACAACAGATGATGCAGTAGAAGCTGCCCATACCGTATTGGCCTCTCAATTTATAAACGAACAATTTGCATTAAAGGCTGGTATCCCAGAAGAACAAATGGGATTAGGCCATGCCTTTGAAATGGACCCAGAATTGGAAAATGGGTTCTTATATGAATTAGCGCAAGCTCAAATGGCCAGAGAAATATTCCTTAATGCACCATTGAAATATATGCCCCCAACCAAATATATGACAGGGAATATTTTCAAAGGCCATATTCAAGATGCTCTATTCAATTTAGTATCCATAATGACCAACCAAGGAATCCAATTACTAGGAATGTTAACAGAAGCTATCCATACTCCCCATCTCCAGGACAGATATCTATCCATTGAAAATGCTAAGTATATCTTCAACAATGCTAAGGATTTAGGCAATGAGATTAGTTTCGTCCATGGAGGCATTATCCAAACTAGAGCAGCTAAAGTTTTAAAAGATGCTGAGGAATTGTTGAATGAAATAGCCCAAAATAGTCTATTCTCAACTATAGAACAGGGGAAATTTGGAGGAGTTAAAAGACAAAGAACTGGTGGCAAAGGATTAGACGGAGTAGCTAAAAAGGATTCGGGATACTTTAATCCATTTATTCAACTAATGGTTGGAGGTGGAAAATAATGTTAGACTTAACAAGAGTAAAACCCTATGGGGATACATTGAACGATGGAATGGTTCAACTTAGTTTCACTTTACCAGTGCCCTATGGAGATGAAGGCAAGGAAGCAGCTCGCCAATTAGCTAAAAAGATGGGATTAGAAGAACCTTCCGTTGTATATTCAAAGGATTTAGTAGGATATAGCTATTTTATACTATATGGAAAATCAATTCATACAGTAGACTTTACTAAAATAGAAGTTCCAAAGGTGGATTTGGATGTAATGAGTAAAGAGGAAGTAGAGCAATATATAAAGGATAATATTAAAAGGAATATAGTCGTTGTAGGAGCTTGTACGGGTACCGATGCCCATACAGTAGGAATAGACGCCATTATGAATATGAAAGGCTATGCAGGCCATTTTGGACTAGAAAGGTATGAAGGTATTGAAGCTTATAATCTAGGCAGTCAAGTTCCCAACGAAGAATTAGTAGCCAAAGCCATAGAATTAAATGCAGATGCCATATTAGTATCCCAGGTAGTAACCCAAAAGGATGTCCATATTCCAAATATGACTCAACTGGTAGAACTACTAGAAGCAGAAGGAATAAGGGATAAGGTAATTCTAACCTGCGGAGGTCCAAGGCTTTCTCACGAATTAGCCAAAGAACTAGGCTACGATGCAGGCTTTGGAACAGGAACCTTTGCTGAAGATGTAGCTAGCTTTATCGTTACAGAGATGGTAAATAGGAAGATGATATAATACCCCAAGTAAATAGAAGGATTCTAAATAAGTTCCTTTTTTGGTGCCAGGCACCAGAAAAGGAACTTATTATACTTTTATTGTCAAAAATTGACGAATATGTTGACTTATAGGAGAAAATTATTTATAATGGAATAGTATAAAAATTTTTACTAAATAGAAAGGAGTACTAGAATGGAAAAACAAATGAAACAGGAATTTAAGCCCTATATTCCAGCCGATAAGGTAATGCCAGAATTTACTCCCACAGCAATTATTATAGGTATTATTATGGCTATAGTGTTCGGTGCTGCTAATGCTTATATTGGCCTTAGAGTTGGTATGACCATTAGTGCATCAATACCAGCAGCGGTAATTTCAATGGGTATTATCCGTGGAATTATGAAAAGAGACTCCATATTGGAAAACAATATGGTTCAAACCATAGGTTCAGCTGGTGAATCCTTAGCAGCAGGAGCCATATTTACTTTGCCAGCTTTATTCATCTGGTCTCAAGAGCTTGGTATGGCAGAGCCTAGTTTAATAAGGATAGTAATTATAGGCTTAGCAGGAGGTATACTAGGAGCCTTGTTAATGCTTCCTCTTAGGAAAGCATTAATCGTAAATGAACATGGGGTTCTTCCTTATCCAGAAGGAACTGCCTGTGCTGAAGTATTAATAGCAGGAGAAACTGGTGGAGTTAAGGCTAAAACCGTATTCACAGGCCTTGGAATTGGTTCAGCATTTAAATTTATTACCGACGGGATTAAATTGTTCCCTTCAGAAATAGAATGGGCTTTACCAGGATATAAAGGTGCAGCCATAGGTATGGACACTTTACCAGCTCTATTAGGAGTTGGATTTATAGTAGGTCCACAAATATCTGCCTATATGTTATCAGGAGCTGTACTAGGTTGGTTAGTCCTTATACCACTTATAACCCATCTAGGCCAATATATACCAGATATAATCTATCCAGCCTCAGACCCATTAATGGGATTAAGCTATTGGGAGATTTGGGACAATTATATTAGGTATATTGGTGCAGGGGCAGTTGCCTTTGGTGGTATCCTAAGCTTGGTCAAATCCTTACCTTTAATCGTTAGAACCTTCAAAGAAGCTATGGGAGGATTAAAGAGTACTGCAGGTACATCTTCAACTTTAAGAACAGATGAAGATATATCCATTAAATTAGCCCTAATAGGAGTAGCAGTTATAGTAATATTTATAGGAGCTACAGATTTCATACCGGTAGGTATTCCTGGAGCATTGATAATCGCAGTATTTGGATTCTTCTTTGCAACAGTATCTGCAAGACTTGTAGGTTTAGTAGGTAGTAGTAAT
>NZ_PPXX01000019.1 GCF_021655075.1 Clostridium sp. Cult2 | reverse complement strand
AATCATTGGTTTATTAGGTGTGCATTTTTTTATTATTAGTTTTTCAAAAAATATTTAATATTATTTTGCTAAAATCTATTGACTTTAATTAGCTGGTCTCTCTTAATAACAAATAGTCATATTATTATTTTATCACAAATCAGTTGATAAACATTACTTTATAGGGTTATGAAAACGAAGAAGCTGTAGAATATTCTACAGCTTCTTCGTTGATAAAATTATACATTATCCTTAGAGGTTTGAACTTTTAATGAAGAGACTACTTTTATATAAAATACAATTCCTAATATTATCCAAAGGACTAAAGCTATTCTAGATTCCCTACCTAGTGCTGCAGGCGATGATGGTACTATTAATAAAGCCACCGTTAGTAAAGAAGCTACTACTCCCAAAATGGACATAACTTTTCTAAACATGGTCTTTCCCAATCTAAATGCTATGAAACAAACATAAAAATAAGCTATAGCTGCTCCTAAAGAAGACATATCCACTATCCATAGTATAACTTCTCTGCCAAACCAAGGTGCTATTAAGCTTATACCAGTTGCAAAAAGAATTGCATTTTTAAATACTCCATTTTCATTTATGTAGGCATATTTTTTTGGCACCATATGGTGGTTAGATATAGAACCCATAAGTTTACTAGTAGATATCATAAATCCATTGATTCCCGATGTGACTGCTGCAGATAATGCTATGACCAATAATAAGAATCCAAATCTTCCTAAAATTGATAATACTCCAGATCCTAATGCCCAATCTAGCTTTACTGCTTCTTGTGGGGAATATACCAGACCCGTAGTCATATTGAGTATAGAATATATTAAGCTTCCAATAGCTACTGAAGCCACTGCAATTAAAGAAGCTTTTTTAGCACCAAAGTCAAACTCCTTACATATCTGAGGAACATTGTCAAATCCTACAAAAGCAAAGGGGGTTATAGCAAATATTTTTAACATTCCGCCTAAATCAAATTTGTAATTATATATATAGTTATTATAAAAACTAGTCCTGTCTACCTTCAAAAACATTGCAATAAACACGATAAATACCAATAAGACCAAAGTAAGAGCAATTACGTTTTGTACCTTTGCAGATTCCTTTATTCCTTTAATATTCACATAAGCAAATAATAAAACTATTAGACTTGATATTATAACCTCTCCAATGTATACCTCATATCCTGCAATACTATATAGATATCCAAATTGCAGCACATCCCCAAATATCTTTCTAATAACTAAGGGAAAAGCAGTGCCATTTAGTGGAATAATGGTCAAATATGCTAATAACAAAAACCATCCAACTACAAATCCATGATTTCTACCACAATGTTTATAGGCAAAGGAAAATTCTCCCCCTTCATCATTGTGATTTTCAAGCATAACATAATAAGAACTTTGAATGGTTATTATGAACAATGCACCTAAAGTCAGCCCTATGGTTGTGTTTATTACTCCTGCCTCTTTTAAAAACTTTGTTCCAGGCAACATAAAGGAACCCCAGCCAATTATGGAACCTAAAACTATAGAAAATACATCTATCTTATTTAACTTTGATTTCATTTTATTTCACCTTTTCCATTTTCATACAATAGGTTATGCAGAAATATTTCATATTTCTGCATAACCTTTAATTAAGGCTAATAAATTATTCGAAATTATAATCAGTTACAATCGGTTTTCTTTCAGTTGTCTTATCATTATAATATTCAAAGAAAGATAATCCCATAAAACTACCTGATACATTATATACATTATCAAATCCTAAATGTTGTAATGCCATTACTGCATTATAAGACCTTTGTCCTGATCTACAGTGTAGATAGACTGGCCTATCCTTTGGAATTTCATCTACTCTATCCCTAATTTCACCTAATGGTATATTTACTGCATTTACAATATGTCCTTTTTTGTATTCGTCCTTATCCCTAACATCTATTATATAAGCTCCACTTTCTACTAAACCCCTTACTTCATCAACGTGAACTTGCTTGAAGCAGCTATGAAGTATATTTAATCCTACTAGTGCTGCAAAATTTACCACATCTCTAGCGGTCCCAAAAGGTGGTGCATAGCATAGTTCTAAATCCTTTAAGTCCTCTAAAGTACCATTAAATTTAATCAATGTAGCTATAACATCTATTCTTTTGTCTACATTCCCTTTTCCTATAGCTTGAGCCCCTAATACCCTTCCTGTAGGTACCTCAAATATCAATTTAAAATGTAAAGGTTCACTATCTGGCATAATACCTACTTTATCATTAGGTATTATCATTACCGTATCATAGTCCACTTGCATATTAGTAGCTTTAATCAAACCTTCTGTTAAACCTGTAGAAGCACCATTATAATCAAATATTTTTATTACAGAAGAACCTATTACCCCAGTGTTGTTTACAGGCCTTCCATAAATGTGATCTGCTGCTGCCCTAGCTTGTTTTTGAGCTGGCCCTGCTAATGCCAATTTGCTTTGAGTATGAAGCAATCTATTATAAACTTCTATAGCATCTCCTACCGCATATATATCAGGGTCTGAAGTTCTAAAGTTTTGGTTTACAGCAATTGCTCCAGTTTTTCCTAATTCTAAACCAGCTTTTTTAGCTAAAGTAGTTTCTGGACTTACTCCTATAGCCATAACTACTGCTTCTGAGTAAATTCTTTTACCCGATTCTAGAATTACTGTATCCTTTTCGAACCTTTCCACCTTATCATTTACAATTAAATCTATACCATTATCTATTATTTCCTTGTGTAGTATCTGCACCATATCATAGTCAAAAGGTCTCATTATTTGTGGCATAGCTTCTACTATGGTTACATTGTATCCAGCTAACTTTAGATTTTCCGCTGCTTCTATTCCAATAAATCCTCCACCTATTACCGTAACATCATTGCAATGGTTTTCCTTTATAAATACATTTAATTTTGCTATATCCACTACATTTCTAATGGTGAATACATTAACTTCATCCATGCCTTCAAAGGGTGGAACTATAGGATTTGCTCCTGGAGAAAGAATTAGTTTATCGTAGGATTCATTATACTCTTCTCCTGTTACTACATTTCTTGCCTTTACCTCTTTCTTTTCCCTGTCTATGTCGATAACTTCATTATATACCCTTGCGTCTATTCTATACTGATTATAAAAATCATCAGGTTTCATAAGAACTAAATCTTCATGGTCCTCAATTAAACCGCTTAGATGGAAAGGTAATGCACAGTTTGAAAAAGATACATGGGGTCCTCTTTCAAACATTATTATTTCACATTCTTCATCTAACCTTCTTATTCTTGCTGCAGCAGAAGCTCCACCTGCTACACCGCCCACTACTAAAACTCTTTTTGGTTTTTTTACCATGTTAAAAATCCCCCTTTAATTTTTCTACACCATACCAATAATGTAGATTGGATAAATGTAGTATTTATTTGATTTGTTATATATTTAAAATACTTAATGTATAATAAAAACTTTATCCAAATATATGATATAATATATACAAGCCTTCATAAAAAACAATTGATTAGTTAGATATTTAATTAACTTACTTTATATATTACTGCATAAATAACATTTAATACAATAAATAGTCATTATACATGATAACTCTTTTTTATATGCTAAATCCCAGCAAAAAATCTAGTACATAAAATCTAATATTAGGATGTGAAGATAATGAATTTGGATTATTTAAAATCCTTTTATGTTACTGTAAAACATAACAGTATATCTAAAGCGGCAAAGCAATTGCATCTTACCCAACCGGGGTTAAGTATGCAGATTCAAAATTTAGAAGATGAAGTAGGAGCTCAGCTGTTAATTAGAAGTAATAAAGGGGTTGAACTTACTGAGGAAGGAAAGATAGTTTTTGAACATGCTACTACTATGCTTTCCATACAAAAAAATATAAAAAAATCTATTAAAAATTTGGAAAAATCTAAAAAAACTCTTTCTATAGTTGCCTGTAAAAGCCTAGGAGAATATGTGCTACCTTGTAGTCTTTATACTTTTAAAGAAATATATACGGATGTGGATGTAAAATTAGAAGTATATAATTCTGATACAGTTATAGAAAAATTATTATCCCATGAAAGCAATATGGGCATTGTTACTGGTTCCTATGAATTAGATAGTATTATAACCCTTCCAATACTCTCTGATGAACTAATACTAGTAGGTGGTCCTAAAACAGACTTTGACAATATTACCATAGATGAGATGATGGATATTCCACTTATTTTAAGGGAAGAAAACTCAACTAACAGATGGTTATTGGCTAATATACTGTCAAAACATTTAATAAGCATAGATAATTTAAATACTGTACTTTCTTTTAATTCCCCTGAATCAATTAAATCTGCAGTTTCATCTGGACGAGGATTTGCCTTCTTGCCAAATATTGTGGTAAAGCAGGATTTGAGAAGAGGAATTTTGAAGAAAATCAATATTCAAAATTTTGACTCAAACTTTAATTACTATCTAGCATATAGAAAAAATTATGAATTTACTGGTTATGAGAAAATATTTAAAAAGTTCATCACTTCAAGTAAAAGATGTTTTTGTTATTAGAATTAATCCATTACATTAAAGAAAGAAGATATAGAGATGGTAGTATACCACCATCTCTATATCTTCTATTTTTCAGCTATTACTTCTTTTTTATCTTTAAGAAATACATTTTCATAAATTCTAGAACCAATAATTCCTCCTACAGTCATAGCCACCAAAAAGAACCAGCCTGAAAGAGAAAAATTACTTAAACCCGAATAAAGAGCTCCAGCATTACAGCCTCCAGCAACTTTAGCTCCATATCCCATCAATATACCACCTATGGCATAGAAAAGGGCATCTTTTCCTTTGAAATCAAAATTGAATTTAAAGTTACCTGCTAATAATAATGCTATGGCAGAACCAAATATCATCCCTATGTTTCTAATTGTAACTGGATGGTTTAAAAGCCCATTATTTACCGTATCTACAATACCTTTAAAAGCAGGCATAGATCCAAAGTCTATTCCAACCTTTTCAAAAAGCCATACTCCCCATAGGGTATACGGGCCAGATACTCCCCAACTAGTTCCTGTTGTATTGATTATAAATATAAATATTAAAGCTGTTAATACTGCACCAGTATAAAAAGACCATCTTTCCACAAACATTTTATGATAGGTTTCCTTACTAAAAAATTTATATTCTTTAAGTTCAGGAAGGGGTTTTTGCCAATCTTCATAGACTTCTTTGTTTTGAGTTCCTTCTTTTTTTCTTTTATCTTCATATTTATTAGTTATTACGTAAATTAAGAGTAAAAGAAGTAAAGAAACTATTATAGTACCTACATATCCAAATACATCTGGCAGATAAACTCTAATTCCAGCTTGGGAGAAGAAACTTTCCTTCCACCAAGAGTCCATAGCTGTTCCAAAGACTCCTCCTATACAGAAGAATAATAGAACTATCCAACCTTTAGCTTCCCCTTCACCAGTATCCGTTAAGGTTCCAGAGGCACATCCTCCTCCAAATATCATACCTATTCCAAATAAAATTCCTCCAATAATGGTGGAAAGGCTTGCTTTTTGGACAAAACCTGTCCCTGGTATTATTGCATCTCCTTCTGCTGCATTAAAAGCTGTAACTGCACCCTTTTGAGCTGCACCATAATGTATTCCTACTGTTGCTATCATGGATAGGGCAAACATTAATAATAATGCTTTTGTTAAAGAACCATCGCCAGTAAAATAAATTTTTCTAACTCCACCGGCAAAGCCATATCTAGATCTTGTAAATATGTAGCCTAATGCCAATCCTGTAATTAAAAACAAAGCTAAATTGCTACTCTTAGAATACTGATAAACTGCAAAGATAACCATAAGAATTAAAACTAGGATGCCAATGAATACTTGATTTTTTTTCATCAATAATCCTCCTTTTAATGGCCTACGCCTTAAATAATTAAGTAATTCGTTAAAATAATATCCATTTGTTTTTATTCTAACATGCCCATATGGTTAAGTATAATAAATAAGAATTATGCATAATAAGATTATGTTATAACAAGAAAAAGCATCTATTTAATTAAATAGACGCTTTCTTCGTTATCCTATTTGGCTTCCCACCTATAGTACCTTAAGTCAGGGCCAAAAAATCTTAAAGGAATAAATCTTTCTAATACTCTAGAAAATACTCTATCCGTATATGTATCAGAAATTTCTTTTGGGGTTAAATTTGTAGAAATAACGGTTTTAGAATTATTTATTAATCTGGTATTGACAATATTAAATATTTCTGCATTAGTAAAAGCATTAGATAGTTCAGTTCCTAAGTCATCTATGATTAAAAGATCTGCTTGAAATAGTAAATCGTAATCCCAATGATTAAATCTATCTAAATCTCTACCAAACCTACGTTTTTCAATAATCTCCAATATTCTAAATGCAGTTTGATATATAACCATTTTATTTTTGTCCAATAAAGCTTTTGCAATACAATTACACATAAAGGTTTTTCCTAATCCAGTAGACCCATAAAATAATAAATTTTCTTCATTGTTTTCATCAAAATTATTGACAAAACCTTCACTTATACTGGTAATATTCGCCATATTTTCTCTAGGAGTCATACTTTCTCCTTCTATGGGTTCATCTGGAAATATGTTAATATTGAAGGTTTGAAAATTTTCCTTCTTTAAAACATTTTCAATATTGGACATCTTATAGGCTCTACTAATAAGAGTTTGTTTTAGACAATTACATTTATCTCCATTAGGTAAATATCCTGTATCATTACATTCATTACATTCATAGTAAGTATCTAGATAATCTAAGGGAATATTGTTCTCTGTAAGTAGATAAGCTTTTTCCATTTTTAACTTTTCTATCCTATCCTTAACTTTTCTAATATTTTCTTCATAGTTTTCAGGGTTTTGAATTACTGCTTTCGACATAAGTAATCCAGTTTTTAATATGGATTTATCTATTTCCCTTATTTTAGGCACTTTATTATAGACTTTTTCAGTTCTTATCTTCTTTTTATAAGCTGCCCTATCCCTTTTCTTTTCATATTCTATTAAGATATCCCTTAATATTTGATCATACATCACTTACTTTCTCCTTTATTTTTGAAATAATATTCTTCTCGTTTCCTTCGAACTATCTCTTCTAATTCTTCAGCAGTATAATTAGAGGTTCTCTGTTCAAAATTATGGAATCTAGTTTTTACTGATTTTGGACGTTTATCTATCTTGCTATTTTTATGTTCTTTCCTTTCAGGAGGTCTATCCTTTTCTTCTATTTCATCAACAGCCTTAATCCCCTTGTGATGCCACGAAGTCAAAATTCCATCTATATAGTTAATACTTGGATTAGAAGTCTTTTTAGAATTTTCGCATCCTCTAAGGACTACTTCCATAGTAAGCCCATATTCTTCAAACCATTTATCTATAACTTTCATTTCTGCTACACTAGGCATTCTATTGCCATAACCTAAATATTTCATAACTTGTTCATATCTAAAGTATCTTTCATCTGTTTCTTTGAAATGCTCCTGCATAGCTTCCACATTTGTTATTCCTTGATCATACCAATTTCTAATTATTCCTCCCACATAATTAATATTCCTTTTGCCTTTCTTTTCTATGCCATAAAAAAATGCTTTAACTATAATATCAGGATTCATATTATAGTTGTATATCCACTCTAGTACTTTTTGCTTTTCATTAGGTACTAGTTGCCTTCTCATAATATAATCAATTTGATTAAACATCTCATTGATAGCAGGTATCTGATTGGCATCCACTAAATCCTCTACAGAACAGGTGTAAGATTTTGTTATCATTTCTTCTCCAATATTAATTGGTTTATAATTGTTCTTTATATAGAGCTGTTTTAAATTCAAAAATTTTATATTGTAATTAAATTTATTGTCTTTATCTAAAAATATTTTTTCAATTATCCCTTTGTTTTCCCAAAAATCCCAAGCATTTAATACATCGGATAAAGGTATATCCAAATGTTTTGCAATGGTTTTATTGTCTACTTCAATGGTCTCATCTTTATCATAGGCATATTTGTACCCCAATAGATATACCTTTACATAAGTACCATTGGCCATAGGCATAAAATCATTTATAAATATATTTTCAATGGGTGTATCACCTAAATCAATATCCGTAGTTTCAATTATAAAACCCATATCTCCACCTCTAAGATAATATTACTTGTTTAAAATCGGACAACATACTGTTACATATTTCTCCCCTATCTGCCATGCCTTCCATTATGGATATGGCCATTTAGGTTTCATTCCCAGCCCATTCTGCTATGTCGTCTATACCTTCTACTTGCTTTAGTATCAATTTTGAATAATAAGCATGAAATCTACTATATCCTCTTCACTTAATTTCATTTCTTCTGCTATACAATAAGCTATATAGGCAGTTCGTCTACTTCTTCCCTCGCTTTTTTATATGTATTACTATCTATTTTCATTTTGTAAATATAATTATATACCTTTCCTTCTTCTATTACAAAAGAAGATTTTTCATTAATAAAGTAAATGTTTTCTAAATCAATCCTTTGATTAAAAAACTTAGCTAAATATCTATCTATTTTTTTAAACCCAGTTTTTTCATAGCATCTTATAGCTCTTTTATTGAATTCAGCCACCTCTAAAAACATTTTTTTCATCTTCATCTCATTGAAATAATAATCTAAAAAAGTAATAATTGTTTCTGTACCATAGCCTTGATTTACATAATTAGGATCAAATGCTATTCCTAATACTGAATCTTTAAAAATCCTTCTTATGCTTTTAATACCCATATAACCAATGAGCCTATTTTCTTCGTTGAAAACACTATAATACTTTTTATTTTTGCTGCCCGTTTTATAATTATACCATTCTTTTATTTCTTCATCATTTAATGAAGGTAAATTATAGTCAGAAAGCAAAGGATTTTTATGAGTTCCCCAATTTTTCATAGAATAAGCATCCTCTAATGTTAGAGGAGCTATTCTTATCCTTTCTCCCATTATCTCCATCAAAATTCCTCTTTTCATTCTATTATTAATGAAATTAATACTTCGAAGAAAATTAAATCTTCTTCGAAGTATTAGTCCTATATCTTGTTTTCCAATAATTTTTTCCCAAAACCTTTTCCATATTCTACAGCTTCTTGAGAAGAATCTTCAAAAGGTATAAAACAACATCTTAAACCATCATCATATACCTTTAGTTTCAAATTTTTAAGATTTTCTTGAATAATTTTTACTGCTTCCCCACTCCAGCCGTAGGAGCCAAAAGCACCTGCTAATTTACCCCTATTTCTAACAGGATTTATTACTGCAAATAAGTCATATATTGGTCTTAAAGTATTTTGGTTTATGGTTGGGGAACCTATTAGTATAGCTGTGCTTTTATCTATTTTTTCTTCTAGACTGGTTACATCAATTAATTCTATATCCATTAATTCTACCTCAATATCCCCTACCATCTGTATACCTTCTGCAATTTTTTCTCCTATTTTTCTTGTATTCCCGTAAGCAGATACATAAGGTATAAATACTTTATGTTTTTCTATCTTTTTTTCCGTCTCTTTTGCCATCTCTTTAGACCATTCTACATATTTTTCCCAATTAGAACGTAGTATTGGGCCATGTCCCGGGCAAATTGTTTGAATCTCTAAATCCTTAATTTTGTCTATAGCTTCTAACATATGGTTACTAAAGGGCTTTAATATTACCCTGAAGTAGTATTCAAAAGCATCATCAAAATTATCCACTAAATTATCAAACATTCTTTCATCGCAATAATGACATCCAAAGACATCACAGGTAAATAGAATTTTATCTTCTTCCAGATAGGTGAACATGGTATCTGGCCAATGCAAAAATGGGGCAGAAATAAACTTAAGTGTTTTGTTGCCTAGACTTAACCTATCTCCATGGGAGACAATCATATGCTTAAACTCTTTATCTACCATATTCTTTAAAAAATTAATAGCTGATTTACTACCCACTACTGTTGCATTGGTAGCTACATCCAATAAATGGGTTAAGTTACCTGAATGATCTGGTTCTGTGTGGTTTAGGATTATATAATCTATATCTTCAAAATCCACTAATCTCTTTATTTTATCTAAATATACATCCTTAAAAGGTTCCTTAGATGTTTCTATAATAGCTTTTTTATCTGCGTCGATAAAATAAGAATTATAGGTGGTTCCATATTTGGTTTCCATTACCACATCAAAGGTTACCAGCCCTGGGTCTAATATCCCAATCCATTTCACACTATCATTTATGGTTAAAATCTTATCATCCATAAATAAACCTCCCTACTACCATTATACTGCTGTTAATGATATACTTACCCAACTGTATTATTAATTAACTACCCTCTTATATTCTCTTTATTTAGGAATTTAGTAAATTCTTTCTTCCAAACTAATTCTACGATTCCAGTTGGTCCGTTTCTGTGCTTTGCAATTATTACTTCACCAATATTTTTCTTGTCTGTATCATTATTGTAGTATTCATCTCTATATAGAAAAAGCACAACGTCAGCATCTTGTTCTATAGCTCCAGACTCCCTTAGGTCTGAAAGGATAGGTCTATGGTCAGAACGAAGTTCTGGTGCACGGGAGAGTTGCGATAAAGCTATTACAGGACAATTCATTTCCTTTGCCAAGGCTTTAAGACCTCTAGATATAGAAGATATCTCCTGTTGCCTATTCTCTTGTCTACTATCTGATTGCATCAATTGTAAATAATCTATTACAATTAAGTCCAAACCCCTTTCAATCTTTAACCTTCTACATTTAGCTTTCATCTCAGTGAGGGATATTCCTGCAGTATCATCTATAAATATTTTTGCTTGAGACAAAGGCCCCATGGCATCTATTATTTTAATCCATTCATCTTCATTTAATCTTCCACTAATTATTTTTTGTAAATCTACATGAGACACGGAACTAATCATTCTCTGAACCAACTGTTCTTTAGACATCTCTAAAGAAAATATGGCTACGCTTGCCTCTGCTTTAATGGATGAATTAGTGGCAATATTAATCCCCAGAGCAGTTTTACCCATAGAAGGCCTTGCAGCTAAGAGGATAAGGTCTGATTTTTGCATTCCAGATAATTTCTGATCTATATCTATGAAACCAGTAGTAAGTCCAGTTAATTCTCCTTGGTGGGCTGCCATTTCTTCTATCCTCGTAAAGCTGTCCAATAATACCTCTTTCAAAGGAGCAAAGCCTTCTCTATGCCGCCCTTGAGTAATATCGAATATGTTCTTTTCCGCTTGTTCGATTATACTATTTATTTCTTCACTATCTTCATAGCTTTTCGTCAATATTTCATCACAGGATTTTATTAAACGCCTTAAGATGGATTTTTCCTCTACTATATCGCAATAGTACTTTACATTAGAGGTTATAGCTACTCCACCTGATAATTCAGCTAGATAAGTAACCCCTCCTAGCTTTTCTAAAGTTCCTCTTTTCCTTAATTCTTCTGATAAAGTAATAAGATCCACTGGTTCATTTCTATTAAATAATTCTATTATTGCTTCGAATATTTCCTTATTTGCTTCTTTATAAAAATCCTCTGGATGAAGCTGCTCTATAGCTGTATTTATAGCTTCTTTGTTTAATATCATAGCTCCTAAAACCGATTGTTCTGCTTCTAAACTATGAGGTGGGATTTTCCCCAATGCATACGCTTCTATTTAAATCACCCCATTATCCTTCTATTACATTCACTTTTAAGTTAGCAGAAATTTCTGGATAAACTTTTACTTCAACAGTAGTTACACCTAATGATTTGATATTATCTTTTAATTCTATCTTTCTCCTATCAATATTTATTTTATGTTGTTTCATCAATGCTTCAGAAATATCCTTAGATGTAATTGAACCAAAAAGTCTGCCTCCTTCTCCTGCTTTTCCTTTTAGCTCAACAGTCAATTTTTGAATTTTCTCCTTTATTTCAATGGCTTTTTCATATTCTTCCTTGTCTTTTGCTTCTTGGAGTTTTTTTCTTTCTTCCCATTTTTGCATATTTCCAGGAGTAGCTTCAATGGCTAAATTTCTTGGAAATAAAAAGTTTCTTGCATATCCATCTTTGGCATTAACCAATTCTCCTGCTTTACCTAATCCTTTTACATCCTCTAATAAAATTATTTTCATTCTCCTTCACCTTCCTTTAAATATTCGTCTATAGCTTTAATAAGCATATCTTCTACCTGTCCTATAGTTCTACCCTCTATTTGAGTTCCTGCACTTGTTAAATGACCTCCTCCTCCCAATCTCTCAAGGATTAATTGAACGGATATATTTCCTAAAGACCTACCACTTATATGAACTCTTCCTTCCCACAAGGTTAGAACAAAACTAGCTTCTACTCCCTTTATGTTCAATAAATCATTGGCAGATTGAGCTGCTATCAGAATAGAATCCTCCATATCCCTCTCTAATGTACCAATAGCAATTTCTTCAAATACAATCTTAGAATTTTTAACTACTTCAGCTTTATACAAAAATGTTTTAAAATCATCCCTAAAAAATTGCCTTACGTTGGTAGTATTTGCCCCTGCCCTTTTTAATATGGAAGCAGCCTCAAAGGTTCTTACTCCCGTTTGGAATGTAAAGTTCTTAGTATCTACTGTTATCCCAGCTAACAAGGCATCTGCTTCAAATTTAGTCATTTCCATCTTATCTGACATATAGTAAAGTATTTCTGTAACTAATTCACAAGTTGATGAAGCATAAGGTTCTAAATAGGTCAAAACAGGATCTTTAATAAATTCAGCTCCTCTCCTATGGTGATCAATTAATACCACTTTATCCGTTAAATCCAATAGTTCTGGAGCTTCTGTAAAGCTAGGTTTATGATTGTCTACTACTACTAAAAGAGAAGATTTATCTACCATATCCATAGCCTTATCTGGGCTTAATATTAAGTCTAAATACTCAGGTTCTTCTACTATCATTCTATCATATATATTCTTAATAGATGGGTTTATTCCTCCTAAAACAAAGTATGCTTTTTTGTTCCTGCTTTTTACAGCGCTAATTATTCCTACACTAGCACCAAAAGAGTCCATATCTGCATTTTTATGTCCCATTACAAATACTTTTTCGGATTGGTCTATAAGCTGTATTAGAGCATGAGATATGACTCTAGATCTAACTTTGTTTCTTTTTTCTATAGCTTTTGTTTTACCTCCATAAAAGCTTAAGTTGTTATTTTCCTTTACAACTGCTTGATCTCCACCCCTACCTAAAGCAATATCAATAGCCGCTCTGGCATATTCATAGTTTTCATTTGGATTCTTTCCATTTACCCCTACACCCATACTCAATGTTATGGATATTGAATTGCCTTTATCAACCTCTCTTATTTGATCTAATATATCAAATTTTCTATTTTGAATCTGTTTTAAACTTCTATTCTCAAATATTAGTATATACTTGTCATTTTCATATTTCCTAACCAATCCATTATTCATGGTTGCATAAGCATTTATAGTTTTATCAATTTCAGCTAATACTATAGGTCTGTTTATCTCGGGGGTAGTACTCTTTACTTCGTCATAATTATCTACATAAGCCAAACATACGGCCATCTTTTCTCCCCTATATTTATTATAAAGAAAAGCTTGTTCCGTCTTATCAACCCAGTAGAGCATTATAATATTACCCTTTGTGCTAATAGATTTTTTGCCATCGATTATATTGTAATGGACTTCATAATATCGGCTATTATATTCGATTTCCAATGAATCTTTATTAGTATCTTTTAAAATGTTTTCTACCTTTAGTTTAGGCAAGAATTCATCAATCTTCTTATTTAATATATTCTTATCTTCCATCATATCTATAAATCTAGTATTATACCAAGATATGGTACCATCCATTTCCAACATTATTAAAGGAAAAGGCATATTGAATACAGCATGTTTAGTTACAGAATCAAATTCTTCTGCTAAACTTTCAATATATTTAGTCCATTCCCTTTCCTTATCACGAAGGGTTACAATATATTTATAGATTAAATAAGCTAAGGCCATAGCTAAAAGTATAGCTAAAACAGGCTGATAATAGGCTATTATTGCTATTAGGCCACCTATCATTATTAAATAGGCCTTTCCGTCTTTCCACTTAAAATAATTTTTATTATCCATGTTTATCCTCCTAGTGAGAATTAAGCAGATTTTCTAAACTTCCTAATGTCAAATATTGTGTCAAATACTCCAATAATAGGAATAATCCATCCCAAGGGTATGATTATAGTAAATACTATAACTATGAGTATCCTTAGAATTAATTTAATATTCCTTTTAATAAGCATATGGTCTATAACCGATAAACCTTGAGTAAAGAATAAAAAAGTTATAATTACCGTTATATTTAATAATACGGTTTCATAATATATTAATTCCACTTTTTTTAATATAAATGTCCCTAAAAACATAATCCCAGTTCCTAATAGGATATTATTAGGCAATTTGAATCTTGAAAATTTAGGAATAGATACTATACCGTATCCAAGTCTTCTAAGGGATAAAGATGATAATAAAAAGTTTAAATATGCTGTTATCAATGAAAAAATCATTAATATAGAAGGTATGATTAAAATAATATAATCATAAGCGTTTTCTAAGAAATCCTCAACTTTTAGTATTTGATAGTTTGATAGCTCTGTATCCTTCAATACCTCTACTTGGTAATTTAGTATTTGAGTAAAAAATTCTTCTAATTGGTTGATAATACTTACGCCAGCCATATTTTTCATAATACTTATTATAAATAATATGGAAAGTAAAAAAGCCATAGTGGAAATAGATAAAACTGTAAAAGCATTTTTCCTCATTTTCATAGTATAGATTAATGATATAGTTAAGGGAGTAAAGCCAATAAATATGAATACACCAGATATCATATCTACCATCAACCCAAGAGAAAAGGAAGATATAATTAAACCTAATACTGCATAATTTATTCCATACCTAATTCCTAACATAACAAAAAGGACAGGGTATAGAAAAATGACCAATTCCAAATAATATATCCCTATTAACATCAATATTGTAGAAATTGCTATTGCAAATACGGTTTCCATAGTTTTGTTTTTCAAATCCATTTTCAAATCTTTCACCCCTGTTCTTATTTATTTCTCAAAACCCCCATTAACTCACTTAAATCTCCATACCATTTTTCAATTTTATGACCTTCTAATAAATTCAATTTTACCTTGTCCTCAAGGTTAGAGTTTATATCTTCATATTCTATTCCCAATCTTTTACTCAACAGATAAGATAAAAGTATAATATTTGAGATTAGATCTTCTAAATCATCTTTCATATCATCTTCTCCTCTGGCCAATAGTTGATACAAACCAGCAATAGAAGTCAATATTTCACTTTTTAACCATTCAATAGTTCTTAAATTTTTTATTATATCCATATCTTTATTCTCGTCCATAATTTCACCCTTTTAATCGCAATCCTATCTTAGATAATGATTTTTGAAAAAAATTAGTCTTATTAAAATAATACAGAGTAAAATATTATATGTCAAACAAAAAAGAGAGGTTGTTCCTCTCTTAGTCTGCACTATATGGCAATAGTGCTATTTGTCTGGCTCGTTTTACAGCTCTTGTTAATTCTCTTTGATGTTTTGCACAGTTACCAGAGATTCTTCTTGGAAGAATTTTTCCTCTTTCAGTAACATATTTTTTTAATTTATTGATATCCTTATAGTCTATATGTTCAACTTTATCTACACAAAAATTACAAACTCTTTTTCTTGGTTTAAATCTTCTTTGCACCGTTTTCCCTCCTTCTTAGAATGGAATATTATCATCGTCAACTGGCTCGAAACCATCTATTCCTGAAAAGTCTGAATCCGAGCTACCAAAATTGGAACTATTGTCATTTCCCCATTCTAGAAACTGAACTCTTTCTGCCACAACTTCAGTTATATACCTTCTAGTACCATCCTTAGCGTCATAGGATCTAGATTGAATCCTTCCCTGAACTGCAGTAAGTCTTCCCTTTGCTAGATAATTTGCACAGTTTTCCCCTTGTTTTCCCCATACGACAATATTTATAAAATCGGCTGTTGGTTGTCCTTTTGCTTCCATTTCCTGTTTTTTCTCCCTAGACAGTGGTTTATCCACAGCTAGACTAAAGGTTGATACTGGAGTCCCTGTATTGGGGATATACCTTAATTCTGGATCTCTTGTAAGCCTTCCAATTAACACAACATTATTCAACCAAAACACCACCTTAAATTCTATTCATCTTCTCTAATTATCATATGTCTCATTATACTGTCGGAAATTTTACATACTCTGTCTAGCTCTTTTACAGTTTCTGGGGTAGATTCAAAGTTGACTACTATATAATACCCTTCTGATATATCATTGATTTCATAAGCTAGTTTTCTAACTCCCCATTCATCTACATTTGAAATAGTACCATTTGATTCTACAATACCTTTCAATCTGTCAAACAATTGGTTTCTTGCTTCATCTTCAAGACTTGGCACAAAGATAAAAACTGCTTCATATTTTCTCATATCTTTCACCTCCTTCTGGACTAACGGCCCTACTAAATAATAGGGCAAGGATACATCTATAGAATTATATCATTAATATATTGTTCATGCAATAGAATATTGTTTTTTTGATTTTATTGTTTTTTATCAACTAATGCTTAATTTTACATAAATTTTACATTCTCAATACAACAGATTTTACATATACTCGATAAACTAATATTGAAAATAAAAAATCGAAAAGAAAGGCAGGTAAATAATTAATGAAAAAATTTCTAAGTATATTTTTAATTGCTGTTATAACAATGGTCGTGATAACTGGTTGTACAAATAATGGTAACACTGTTGAACCTAGTTCTAATGATAAAGATGATTTTGATACTAGTAAAACTATTAATGTAGTAACTAGAGAAGAAGGTTCTGGTACAAGAGGGGCCTTTATTGAAATAGTTGGAATACTAAAAAAAGATTCAAGTGGCAAGGAGATAGATAGAACTTATTCTGAAGCAATTGTCCAAAATGGTACCAATGCGGTAATGACTACAGTGGCTGGTGACAAATATGGCATAGGATATATTTCCCTTGGTTCATTGAATGACACTGTAAAAGCAATCAAAGTAAACGGAGTAGAACCTACTGCTGAAAATATACTAGAAGGTTCCTATGAAGTGGCAAGGCCATTCAATTTAGCATATAAAGGGGATTTAAGTCCATTGGCTAAAGACTTTCTTGATTTCATACTTAGCTCTGAAGGACAAGATATTGTTGCAAAAGAAGGGTATGTGCAAGTAGACACACAAGCCTCAAATTATGAAAGCAATGGCACAGAAGAAGGTACTTTAGTTATAGCAGGTTCCACTTCCGTATCTCCTTTAATGGAAAAATTAGTTGAAGCATATCAAGAATTAAACTCAGGCGTATCCATAGAAGTTCAATCTACTGGTTCATCAGCTGGAATGCAATCTGCCATTGAAGGTACTGCTGATATAGGTATGGCTTCAAGGGAACTTAAAGACTCTGAGCTTGCTGAATTAACTCCTGTAGTCATAGCACTAGATGGCATTGCAGTAATAGTGAATAATGATAACCCTGTAGAGGATTTAAGTATTGATGATATAAAATCAATTTATATAGGTGAAACCACTAATTGGAGTGAAATTAAATAAGACACTCTCCCTTTCAATCAATATAGCTTAGTTAACTAGGCTATATTGATTTCAAAATTTAAATTAACAAAGATAGAAATGAAGGTGAAATATATGAAGTCTAAATCCATTGAAAATTTTATGAAAATAGTGTTCTTTATATCTGCGACTATGTCTATAATTGCCATAGTA
>NZ_PPXX01000018.1 GCF_021655075.1 Clostridium sp. Cult2 | reverse complement strand
ATGAAGGGAGAATACCTTCTTCTATTATCGGATAAGAAAGTTATAAATGAAAGATGAGTAGTCATAGTGACTATATCATAATTATACAAGGAGTGATTAAATGAATCAAGGAGATGTATTAAAACTAGCTCAGGAGGCTATAAGGACTATTTTAATGGTATCAGCGCCAATGTTAATATTTAGTTTAATTGTTGGTTTAATAGTGAGTATAATACAAGCTGTAACACAAATTCAGGAAGCAACATTGGCTTTTGTACCCAAGATTGTTGCTGTGCTTCTATCTTTGGTAATATTTGGGCCTTGGATATTAAAAGTAATCACTCAATTTACTACCAATTTGCTTACCAATATTAATTTATTTATACAATAGATAGGTGTTGAAAATGGGAAATGTTTTTGAATTGTTATTTAATCAATACGAAATATTTTTATTAGTTTTAGTTAGAACTTCTGGAATATTCATTGTTTCACCTTTTTTTAGTTCCCAAAATGTACCTAATATATTAAAAGTGGGTTTTTCATTCATCCTATCGACACTATTAACGTGGTTTTTAGATATTAATTCTCCAATTCTAGAGACTACTTTTGTAATATTAGTAATAAAAGAATTAATGGTAGGCCTTATAATTGGATTTATAAGTTATGCTTTTTTTTCTACCTTCTATGTTATGGGACAAATTATTGATATAAAAATTGGTTTTGGTATGGTAAATGTTATTGATCCTCAGCATAGAGTACAGGTTCCTGTGATGGGGAATTTTTATTACATATTAGCTTTTTTACTTTTACTAACTTTCAATGGCCATCATACCATTATAAATGCCTTAATATATAGTTATGAATTTATTCCTATTGGTAAATTTGATTTTAAATTAGATACTGGTTTTCTATTAATTGACATTATTTCTAAATCTTTTGTTACGGGTATTAAATTAAGCGCACCAATTGTTGCTACCATATTTTTGACAGATTTATTATTAGGTATTCTTGCTAGAACTATTCCACAGATGAATGTTTTTGTAGTAGGATTACCTTTAAAGATTATAATTGGATTGATAATATTGAGCATATCTATACCCACGTTTTACGCTATGGCAACTGGTGTTTTTGATAGCACCATGGATGAAATTTATATTTTTTTAAAATCCTTTGTAAAAGGTTGATATTATGGAATTAAAAATTGATTTACAACTGTTTGCAGAAGCGGAAAAAACAGAAAAACCAACTCCTAAGAAGCGAAAAGATGTAAGGGAAGAGGGACAAGTATTACAAAGTAAGGAGGTTACTTCTACTTTCATATTGTTTGCTACTTTTTTAGGAATTAAGGTTTTTGGCAAATATATATTAAATTATCTAATAAAATTTATGACAAATATCTATAAAACTATTGAAAATGTAGATGAACTTTTTTATGAGAACAACTTGATGACTAATTTTGTAAAGATACTTTCTGCATTTTTAGGATTAGTAGCACCTATAATATTTATTTCTTTTTTGGCAGCCCTTATTATTAATTATTTACAGGTAGGATTTATATTTACCACTAAACCATTACAGATTAAATTAAATAGGATTAATCCTATAGAGGGATTAAAAAGGTTATTCTCTAAAAGGGCTTTGATGGAATTGATAAAATCAATTTTAAAAATACTATTAATTGGTTATGCTTCTTATTCTTTTGTTAAAAAAAATATGATTCAGATAATGAACCTTCAAAAGTTTGAAATATCTATTCTTCTAAAAGAACTCTCTGGATTGGTCTTTAGTTTTTCTATGAGAATTATTGGAGTTTTAATATTTCTATCCTTCTTAGACTATCTATTTCAATGGAGAGAACATGAAAAAAATCTAATGATGACAAAACAGGAAATAAAAGAAGAATATAAACAAACGGAAGGAGATCCTTTAATTAAATCGAAGATAAGAGAAAAACAAAGACGAATTGCAATGTCTAGAATGATTCAAGATGTGCCAAAAGCTGATGTAATTATTACAAACCCTACTCATATAGCTATTGCTATAAAATATGATAAGGATTTGTATCAAGCCCCTTATGTATTGGCCAAGGGTGTTAATATTGTTGCTGAGAATATTAAAAAAATAGGAAAAGAACACTCTATACCATTGATTGAAAACAAGCCATTAGCAAGGACTTTATATGATACAGTTGAAATTGGAAGTTTCATACCAGAAGAGTTATATGAAGCAGTGGCTGAAGTATTAGCATATGTATATAGTTTAAAGGATAATTATTAGGAGGAAAGATAATGAAATTTGGGGATGTCATTGTTGCTCTAGGTATTATTGGAATTGTTTTAATAATAATAATACCTATACCAAACGGGCTGTTAAGCGTTTTATTAAGTATCAATATAGCTTTTTCTTTGCTTATTTTATTGATTTCAATGTATTCAAAAAATGTACTAGAAATTTCTATATTTCCATCTTTACTTCTAATTGCTACTCTTTATCGGTTAGCGTTGAATATATCCACTACTAGGGGGATATTAACCGATGCTGATGCGGGTAAAGTAGTTGAAACCTTTGGAAAGTTTGTAATACGAAACAATCCAGTAGTGGGTTTTATTATATTTCTTATTATTGTAATAATTCAGTTCATTGTAATTACTAAAGGAGCAGAAAGAGTAGCTGAAGTTTCTGCAAGGTTTACTCTAGATGCAATGCCCGGGAAACAAATGGCTATTGATGCAGATTTAAATTCAGGGTTGATTACGGAAGAGGAGGCTAGAAAAAGGAGAAAAGATATTCAAAGGTATGCGGATTTTTATGGCGCAATGGATGGAGCTACTAAATTTGTCAAAGGAGATGCTATTGCAGGCATAATAATTACCATTATTAATATTGTTGCAGGCCTGGTAATTGGTGTAATGTCAGGGATGCCTATTAATGAAGCTATGCAAACATATACTCTATTAACTGTCGGAGATGGATTGGTTAGTCAAATACCTGCCTTATTGATTTCAACAGCTACTGGTTTAGTTGTTACTAGAGCTGCTTCAGAATCAAATTTAGGACAAGATTTAATTCAACAGTTGTTCAGGAATAATTCAAAATTATTATATGTAATAGGAGGAGTAGTAGCCCTATTAGGTATATTTACTACTTTGCCCACCTTTACCTATTTAATACTTGGATTTACTCTTATTTTCTTAGGATATTCTATGGGAAAAGGTGTTAAGGAAGAAATTGAGGAACCAATAGAAGAAATATCAGAAGCAGAGGAATTAAGAAAGCCAGAAAGCGTACTTGGTTTATTGAAAGTAGATGATATTGAATTAGAATTTGGCTATGGTTTAATACCATTAGCAGATGTAAATCAAGGTGGAGATTTGCTAGATAGAATTGTTATGATACGAAGACAAATCGCTATGGAATTAGGTTTAATAGTTCCAATTGTTAGACTAAGAGATAATATTCAATTAAATCCCAATGAATATATAATAAAAATTAAAGGAGTTCAAGTAGCAAAGGGAGAAGTTTATTTTGACCACTATTTAGCAATGGATCCTGGTACAGGGGAAGGAGAAATAGAAGGTATTGAAACCATTGAGCCTGCTTTTGGTCTACCTGCTAAATGGATTACCGAAAGGGAAAGAGAAAAGGCTGAAATATTTGGTTTTACGGTAGTAGATCCTCCATCTGTAATAGCTACTCACTTAACGGAAGTTATTAAAGAAAGAGCTTATGAGTTAATTGGTAGACAAGATGTAAAATTATTGATAGATAATGTAAAAGAGGAATATCCTGCCGTTGTTGAAGAAGTAGTACCTAAAGTGTTGACTATTGGGGAAGTTCAAAAAGTATTATCTAATCTGCTTAAAGAGCAGATAAGCATTAGAGATATGGTGACTATTTTGGAAACTTTAGCGGACTATGGGAATGTTACAAGGGATACGGATTTGTTGACAGAATATGTTAGACAAAGATTGGCAGGATATATTACTAATAAGTATGTTGAAAATAGTGCTTTGAATGTTATTACTTTGGATAGTGAAGTTGAAGAAGTGATTATGAATTCCATTAATAAAACTGAAACTGGTTCTTACCTATCCTTAGAACCAAATATAGCTCAAAGAATACTTAACAATACTTTAAAATCAGTACAGAAGCTAACTTCTATTGGGCAACAGCCTATTATATTAACTGCTCCAATAGTAAGATTTTATTTTAAACGTTTAACAGAACAATTAACTAGGGATTTAATTGTTTTGTCTTATAATGAAATAGAACCATCAGTAGAAGTTCAATCTGTTGGGATGGTGAATATGTAATGAAAGTAAAAAAATATACTGGTTATACTACCTTTGAAGCTATGACTAAGTTAAAGAGGGAGCTTGGATCTGAGGCAATAGTTTTAAATACTAGAACTATTAGACAGAAAGGCCTTTTTGGTCTTTTTAAGAAACCTTTAATAGAGATTACTGCAGCCTGTGAAAAGAAAGATTTATTGCCTTCTATAAATACTCAGGAGGACAAGCTTAATAAAATAAACAACGAATTGGCCATTTTAAGGAATATGGTTGAACAAATTTCAAGCGATGTTAAGGAAAAGGATTTAGAACTTTCAACAGAACTTGACAAATATAGAATGAAATTAATAACAAATGGAGTAGAATATATTACAGCAACTTCCATTTTAAAAAAGTTAAATGAGCAAATAAACTTTGAAAATAAGGACAATTGGACAATTAAAAATATAATAAAGCAGACCCTTATGGAATATATTGGTCAGGTAAAACCTTTAAGTTTAGAGAATCCTTTTCAAAACATAATATTTTTTGTTGGCCCAACAGGAGTTGGGAAAACAACTACATTAGCAAAGATTGCAGCTCAGTTAGTTATGAAAGGAAAGTATGATATTGGCCTAATTACCTCTGATACTTATAGAATTGCTGCAATTGACCAGTTGAAAGCTTATAGTGATATATTGCAATTACCATTAGAGATTATTTATGATGAAGAGGATATGTATAAATCCTTGGTGACTTTCAAAGATAAGGATATAATTTTTGTTGATACTGCAGGTAAGAACCATAGGGATATAGATGAAAATGATGAAATTTTCAAAATTATGAACTCTATTAACAATAAAGAAGTATTTCTAGTTTTAAGTGGAACTACTGAATATAATACTTTAAAATCCATTATAGATCATTATAGCTTTATCAAGGATTATAAAATTATTTTTACCAAGATTGATGAAAGTGAAGGATTAGGTAATATTTTAAATGTAAAGTATTTAACTGAAAATCCTGTTTCCTATATAACCACTGGACAAAATGTACCAGATGATATAGAAATTTTAGATAGGGAAAAAGTAGTTAGATGTTTGATAGGGGAGATTTAGCATGAAGGATCAAGCTGAAAAACTTAGAGAATTAATGAAGGGGAAGGTTGATGATAGAATTACTTCTTCTCTTAAAAACAAGGCCAAAGTATTGGCTATAACTAGCGGCAAAGGAGGTGTTGGAAAAACTAATTTTGCAATTAATTTAGCTATTTCCTTAAAACGATTAGGATATAAGGTATTAGTTTTAGATGCAGATTTGGGATTAGCCAATATAGAAATATTAACTGGAACAAATATGAAATATACTATTGCTGATTTAATGACTAGTGATAAAGATATTTATGAAATTGTTAGTAATGGTCCTGAAGGTGTTAAGATTATATCTGGAGGAACGGGTTTAGATGAATTATCAATCATGAATGATGAAAATATAGAAAAATTATTGGTGGAGATAGAGAGGTTGGAACTGTTAGAAGACTATATCATCATAGATACAGGTGCTGGAATATCCAATAGGGTTTTAAATTTTGTTATGGCAGCAGATGAAGTTATACTAATAACTACACCTGATCCTACTTCTATAATGGATGGCTATACCATGATAAAATCTTTGACAAATAATGGATATAGAGGTAAACTTAATATAGTTACAAACATTGTAAATAACAGGAAGGAAGCTATGGATACTTTTTATAAATTAAACAAAGCTTCTAATAGTTTTTTGAAAATTCAACTTCATTTTTTAGGGTATTTAGAAAAGAATAATATTGTAAGTAAAGCAGTACAAAATCAGACACCATTTCTCATTTATAGCCCTAAGTCAACCTTATCTAAAAGGATTAATATTATGGCATTACAGTTTATAGATTCTTATAACAATGATGATATTGAAAAAAATATAAGTTTTACTCAAAAGTTAAAGAACTTACTTCTTGGAAGAAGAGGTGGTAGCTAATATGATAAAAGGGAATGAACATTTTAGTATTGGTGATAGAATTGAACTCATTAAAATATCTTCAAGGGACAAAAGACCTTATCCTAGTCAAATATTGGATATCATTGATGAAAAAAATTATATCGTCAGTGGCCCTATTTATAAAAACCAAATAGTTTTAATGCGAAAGGATGAGATTATAGGGGTTAGCTACATTGTAGAAAATAAAGGAAAATATTATTTTAATGCTAAATTATTGAGAAGGGAATTGGAAAAGGTCTATAAACTTCAAATAAAAAAAATTTCAGATACTAAAAGATATCAATTAAGAGAATATTATAGATTTGACATAGATATTCCAGTGATTAAAGAATTTGTCTTTAAAAAGGGTAATGAGAAAAGGACTATTACTGAAAGGTGTAGAACAAAGGATATAAGCGGTGGTGGGTTAAGGTTATATTCCAACTATAAACATGAAGTTGGAGACATAATATTATGTAAATTCAACATAGACAACCATGCGATAATTTCAAAAGGTAAAGTGGTGAGGATAGAAAAAGTTGATACCTTTGAATATGTTTATGCCTTGGGAATAAAATTTATTAAATTAAAGGATAGAGATAGGGATAAAATAATTCAATTTATTTTTTTAAAACAACGATTGTTAAGAGAAAAAGGATTGATCTAATTGATAAAAGTACTTATAGTAGATGATTCACCATTTATACGTAGAATTTTAACAGATATATTTAATGAAGACGATATGATTTATGTAGTTGGACATGCTAATAATGGAAAAGAGGCCTTAGACAAAATTCCCTTATTGAAACCAGATATTATTACTCTTGACATTGAAATGCCTATAATGGGTGGTATTGCCACTTTAGATAATATTATTAAATCCTATAATATACCTGTAATCATAATCAGCAATTTAACCAAAGAGGGTGCTGTTTTAACATTAGAAGCCTTGGAAAAAGGAGCTATAGATTTTATACCAAAACCTCATAATATCTTTAGTTTAAGTGATAAAATCAAAAAACAGGAGATAATAAATAAAATAAAAATAGCTGCAAAATTTAAAACCAATATTGATTATATTAAGAACTCTATCTTTAAACCTATAGCTAAATCTTCCACAATAATGAGAGCTAATAAGAAAAATTTCGATTATATAATTGCATTAGGCACATCAACGGGAGGACCTAGAGCATTACAAGAAGTACTACCTCTTTTGCCAGCAGATATTAATGCTTCTATTGTTGTTGTTCAGCATATGCCACCAAAATTCACCAAATCATTAGCAGATAGGTTGAACAATCTATCGAAGATTGAAGTTAAAGAAGGTGAGGAAGGAGATAGATTAAAAAGAGGTTATTGTTATATCGCTCCTGGAGATTATCATATGGAAGTGGTGGAAGATAACTCGGATTATATCATTCAATTGAACAAAGAACCAGCTATAAAAGGATTAAGACCGTCCGTAGATATATTAATGGAGTCTGTTGCAAAACTAGGTGATTTGAAGAAGGTAGGAATTGTAATGACTGGTATGGGCTCTGATGGAGCTAATGGAATTGTTCAAATAAAAAAATCTAAGGGTTTTACAATAGCTCAAGATAAAGATTCATCTATAATCTTTGGAATGCCTAAAGCTGCAATAGATACAAGATATATTGATAAGATAGTTCCTTTAAACAGTATAGCTCATGAAATAATGAGTGTGGTGGGGGTGTAATAATGGATTTAGACTTAAATCAATATATAAATTTATTTGTTGAAGAAGCAAAAGAACATTTACAAAGTATGAATGAGGCTTTATTGGAATTGGAAAAAGATAAAGCCAATATATCTTTAATCAATGAGCTTTTTAGAGTAGCTCATACATTGAAGGGCATGTCAGGAACCATGGGATTTGAAAACATGGCCAATTTAACTCATGAAATGGAAAATGTATTAGAGGGTATTCGAAGTAATGATATTGAATTGAATGAAAATGTAATTGATATTATATTTGAATGTTTTGATGTATTGGATTATTCTGTAAATGAAATTGCCACAAAGGGAAAGGAAAGCAGTGGAGAGAATAAAGATTTAATTGATAGATTAAGAACTGTATTAAAAGATAATAGTATTATAGAAAATAATGAATATCTTATTGAGGATAATATTCCTCTTGATGACTACGTGCTGAACATTATAGAGGAGGCAAAGACAAAGGGATTAAATATATTTAATATTGAGGTAAATTTAAGTCCTAAATGTATGCTAAAATCTGCTAGAGCTTTTATAATTTTTAATACTTTAGAGTCTATGGGTGATATAGTTTATTCTAATCCTTCTGTGGAGGATATAGAAGATGAGAAATTTGATTTAGGTTTTTCCATAATTTTCATCTCTAGAGTAGAGAAAGAGAAATTAGAAGGTGAATTAAACAATATTTCGGAAATAGATGAAATAAAGATTACGGGCGTAGAAGGTAGACAAGTAGCTAAAGTTGATCATGAATTAGTTAAAGAAGTTGATAGTATAAGAAAGGACATAAATGAACTGGTAGAAAATGGGGATAAAGCCAGAATATCTAATAGAGAAAATAGAATTGGCAAGACGGTTAGAGTAGATATTGATAGATTGGACAATTTAATGAATCTTGTAAGTGAGTTAATAATAATTAAAACTAGGATGGATGATTTAAGCGATATATCTAACAAGGAAAATATGATTGAAGCTATTGAATATTTAGAAAGAATTACCACTAGCCTACATGATGCTGTTATGAAGGTACGTATGGTACCAATAGAAAGAGTTTTTAATAGATTTCCACGAATGGTTAGGGATTTATCTAAAGAATTAAATAAGGAAATTAATCTTCAAATGTATGGAGAAGATACTGAAGTGGATAGAACTGTAATAGATGAGATTGGAGATCCATTGATTCATATTATTAGAAATTCTATTGATCATGGCATTGAAACACCAGAGGAGAGAAAGAACCAGAACAAACTTAAAGAGGGGACTGTTATATTAAAGGCCTATCCAGATGGAAACAATGTTGTAGTTGAAGTTGCTGATGACGGAAAGGGGATTGATATTGGAGGAATTAAAAAGAAAGCTATAGAAAAAGAAATTATAACCAGTCAAGAGGCAGAGATTTTAACAGAGGATGATATTAAAACCTTATTATTCCAACCAGGTTTTAGCACGTCAGAAGAAATTTCTGATATATCTGGACGGGGAGTGGGATTGGATGTAGTAAAAAGCAAAATAGAATCCATCAATGGCTCTATTGAAATAGATAGTGAGTTAAATGTAGGCACAAAATTTATTATCAGGATTCCTTTAACTTTAGCAATTATACAAGCCCTTTTAATTAAATTAAAGGATGAAATATATGCTATACCCTTAAGTTCCATAACTGAAATAACAGGTATAGATAAAGATAGTATTAGAAACATTCAGGGGCAAGACATTATTTTATATAGAGGTAAGACCATACCATTTATTAGACTACATAAATTGATGGAGTTAGAATTTACGGATAACTATGATGAATATTTAGTAGTAGTAGTAAGAAAAGGAGAAAAAGAAGCTGCTTTATTAGTAGATAGTTTAATAGGGCAACAAGAAATTGTAATAAAACCCTTAGGAAAATATTTATCAAATATTAAATATTTATCTGGAGCAACAATATTGGGAAATGGGAAAGTATCTTTAATATTGGATATTAATTCAATAATATAGAAAAGGAGGTCTCAATATGTCTTCTAATGGAGAATCAAAATATGTAATTTTTAGTCTCAATGAGGAATATTATGGGATTCCTATTAATAATGTTTTATCTATAGAGAAAACAGGAGAAACTACTAGGATACCCAATGCACCAGAGTACATAGATGGAGTAATTAATTTAAGAGGAGAAGTAATTCCCATAATAAGATTGAAATCTAAATTGGGAATGGAAGGAAAGGCTATGGGGAAAAACTCTAGAATAATCGTTGTAAAAGAGGATGAAATTGTTGTAGGGTTAATAGTGGATTCATCTTCTGAAGTATTGGAAATAGATAAGGAAGATATAGACAAGCCTCCTACAGCTGAGGAGAATAAATATATTGAATATATTAGTGGAATAGGAAAAGCTTCAGAGAGATTAATTATATTGTTAAACTTAAGTAAAATATTGGAGAACTAAGGAGCAGAGAGTTATGGACGTGGACAATTTGAATAGTATGATGATAGATGTGTTGAAGGAAATTGGCAATATTGGATCTGGTAATGCAGTAACTGCATTAGCTACTATGTTGGCAAAGCGTGTCGATATGAAAGTACCTAAAGTTCGTATTATGGAATTTAAAGATGTAGCAGAAGTATTAGGAGGAGAAGAAGAACTAGTTGCAGGAATATATTTAAACCTAGGGAGTGATGTTGAAGGGAATATTATGTTTATATTGGATTTGGATTCTGCTCTCAACTTGACTAACATGTTACTGGATAGGGAAGATAATAAGCTAGATGATATAGCTATATCTGCCTTATCGGAAGTGGGAAATATTTTGGCTTCTTCTTATGTTAATTCCTTAAGTGCATTGACTGGTCTAAAGATTACAGTTTCAATTCCATCCTTAGCTGTTGATATGGCTGGAGCAATTCTTTCTGTTCCAGCAATTCAATTTGGTTTTGTTGCGGATCAAGTATTATTTATAGAAACTATTTTTCAGGAAGGAAATAATTTTGTTCAAGGAAATTTGTTCTTGTTGCCAGATATGAATTCTTTCGAAAAAATATTATCTAGTTTGGGAGTTTTGTAAGATGAAAATAATCAAAGTTGGCATGGCGGATTTAAATATAGTTAAGTCTCCAGGTATTTTGACAACTCTAGGATTAGGTTCTTGTGTTGGAATAGCTTTATATGATAAATATAATAAGATAGCGGGATTAGCCCATGTAATGTTGCCTTCTAGTAAAGAAATCAAAAATAATGATAATAAATCAAAATTTGTTGATACAGGAATAGAATTGTTAATAGAAAAGATGATAGATGAAGGTGCTATAAAGAGAAACTTAAAAGCAAAAATAGCAGGAGGTTCTCAAATGTTTTCCTTTAATGGCAATAATAGTATTTTAAAAATAGGTGAGAGAAATGTTTTAGCAACAAAGGAGAAACTAAGGGAGGTAAACATTGAAATAATTTCTGAAGATACTGGTGGAAACTATGGTAGAACCATTGAGCTAAATGCTGAAAATGGGCTTTTATTGGTAAAAACTATTGGTCATGGAGTAAAAATCATTTGATATTCCATAGGGAGGTAACTATTATGAAAACAGAAGAACTATGGAAAAAGTATACTAGAACTAAGGATAGAACCATAAGGCAAATGCTTATAGAAGAATATATTAGCTTAGTAAAAATAGTTGCTGGTAGAATGTATAATTTCTATGGAAGCAAGATAGAATATGAAGATTTAGTTGGGTTTGGAGTCATGGGTTTGATTGATAGCATTGAACGATTTGATATAAGTAAAGATATTAAGTTCGAAACCTATGCTCAGATAAGAATCAAAGGTACTATTATTGATAATATAAGAAAGCTGGATTGGATTCCTAGAACTTTAAGAAAAAAATCTAAAGATGTTCAAAATGGAATGGTTAATTTAGAAAACAAACTAGGAAGATCCCCATCAAATGGAGAATTATCCGAATATTTATCTATTTCCTTGGAAGAACTAGAAGCAACTCTTGCTGATATTGCAAATTTTAATGTTGCTTCATTGGAGGATTTACTTGTAAACAAAGGGGAATATTATATTCGTAATGATAAAAATTTAAATACACCTGAAAATGTTTATGAAACAAAGGAGATTAAAGAAATTTTGGGAAGAATAATTGACGAATTACAGGATAATGAAAAAACTGTAATATCCCTATATTATTATGAAAAGCTAACTTATAAGGAGATTGGATATATTATGGAATTATCGGAGTCTAGAATTTCTCAAATACATAGTAAAGCCATTCTAAACATTAAGAACAAATTGATAAAATTAGGTGTTTATTAGAATTGATTAGGAGGCATAAATATGTACAAGATCTCTTCCAATATAATAATTGAAGTATCAAAAGATGGATTAAAAGGTTATATTACATTACTTGATAAAGAAAAAATAGATTTTAGTAATGATAAAGAAACCCGAGAATTTATGGTAGATGAAAAGCCAATAGAAAATATAATTGAAGAAATAAAGGGTATATTAAAAGTAGGTCTGAATGAAGATAAGTTGAGGCTAGCATTATCAAATAGAAAATATAATACCAAAGTATGTATTGCTGAAGGGATTATGCCCATTAATGGAAAAGATGGATATATTAAATATCATTTTAATTTGGAAAAAAAATTAGTACCTAAAATATTAAATGATGGAACAGTGAATTATAGGGAATTAGATATTATCAACAATGTAAGAAAAGGGGATGTTTTAGCTGAATTAGTACCTCCAAAGAAAGGGAAACCTGGATTTAAAGTCACTGGTCAAACCATACCCTATAAAAAGGGCAAATCTCCTGTTTTGAGATATGGAAAAAATGTTAGGTTATTAGATACGAAAGTTGCATTAGTTGCTGAGAAGGATGGGTTAGTGGAACTGAAAGATAGAAAGGTTATAGTTTCAGATGTGTTCCAAGTAAATGATGTTGATAGTAAAGTAGGCAATATCTATTTTAATGGAACAGTCTTAGTTGATGGAAATGCATTAAATGGATTTAAAATTAAAGCAGATGGAGATGTGAGAATAAAGGGCGTAATTGAAGGTGCATATGTTGAAAATTCTGGAGATGTGGTTGTTAGGCAGGGTGTACAAGGTTATAACAGATTAACAATTAAATCTAAAGGCCATATTACGACTAGATTTATAGAAAATGCAATAGTGAATTCGGAACGTACTATTACAGCTGAGGCAATAATGCATAGTCATGTTTATAGTAGAGATGATATTATCCTTATAGGCAAAAGGGGTTTAATTGTTGGTGGAGTTTGTAGAGCAGGAAATGAGATACACGCTAAGACAATTGGATCTTCTATGGCTACTAAAACTATATTAGAAGTAGGTATAAATCCTGAAACCAAAGAGAAAAATGAAAATTTAAAGAAATGTATTGCTGAATTGGAGGATAATTTAGATAAGGTAATAAAATCGTTAAATTTACTGGATAGACTTAAGAAAGTCAATAGATTGGATGAAAATAAAGCACAGATGTATATAAAGTTACTGAGGACAAAAAATAGTTTACTTGCTGAATTGACGAAATTTAAGGAAGAGTATAAGGTGACGAAAGATGAAATTGACAACCTTTCAAAAGGGCGTATAAAAGTTTCAGATATTATATATCCTGGAGTTAAAATTGTAATTGGGAATAGTACCTTTACCGTAAGGGATGAAATGAGAGGGTGTACATTATTTAGAGATGAGGGAGAGATTAAGGTAGGTCCATATTAGGGGTGATTTTAAATGTCTATTAGACCTGTTGATTATACAAATATAATTTCCAAATCTCAGGAGGTTGCAAAAATTAGACAGGTGGAAAATGATAGAGTGAAAGTTCACGCGGAACAAGGGGTTGTTCAGCATGAAAAACAGATTGAACAGAACATTAAAAGGGTTAGGGACACAAACAAAAGTGAAAATTTATCCATAGATGTAGATAAAAGGAGACAGCCTAGGAATAGTAAAGATAAAAAAGAGCGTAAGAAGAAGGATGACAAAAATAAAGACAATTCTAAACTAGGCGGAAATATAGATATTAAAATTTAAGTAGGGATGTATATGTTAACAATTATACTAAATATAATAGGACTATTATTTATTATAGTTTCTTTGGTTATTATTAATAAAATTTCAAAAGAAGAAAAGAGTTTATATGAAGAGATTGTATTGATATATCAAGACATAAAATATTATTCCCATTCTGTAGAAAATCTTATTAAGAGCTTCGATGATTTAATAGGAAATAGTTTAAATAAATTTGAGACCCTACAAAAAGATAATTCTAAGGTTGTTGGGGGAGAAGATTCAAAAGATGTAGTACATAATGAATATAATAATTGGGAAGAAAACAATAAGAATCTATTGGAAGGAATTACGAAAGAGGACATTGGCGATGTAGAGATTAAGGATAAAATTTTCGAATTAAAACAATTAGGATTTTCTAATGAGGAAATTGCAAAAAGATTAAATAAAGGTGTTAGAGAAGTGGATATAATAATTAAAATGTGGTCTAATATTTATAAAAATTATTGATAAAAAATCTTGTATATGTTATACTACTAAAGTGATTACACACATTTTCTGATATTTAAGAGTGTGCCTTAAAAGGTTTCTTAAATATATGAAGAAGGTGGAGGAATAAAACATGGAGGTGAATTAGATATGTCAGTTATTACAATGAAAGGTTTGTTAGAAGCAGGAGTTCACTTTGGACATCAGACAAGAAGATGGAATCCAAAGATGGCAGAATACATTTTTACAGAAAGAAATGGAATTTACATTATTGACCTTCAAAAGACAGTTAAAATGGTAGAGGAAGCTTACAATTTTATTAAAGAGGTTGCTGCTGAAGGTGGGGAAATTCTTTTTGTAGGTACAAAGAAACAAGCTCAAGAAGCAATAGAAACTGAAGCTAAAAGATGTGGGATGCATTATGTTAACCAAAGATGGTTAGGAGGAATGCTGACCAATTATAAAACTATTAGAAAAAGAATCGACAGACTTCATGAGTTAGGCAAAATGGAAGAAGAGGGAATATTTGATGTTTTACCTAAGAAAGAAGTAATTCAACTTAATCATGAAAGAGAGAGACTTGAAAAATTCTTAGGTGGAATAAAAGATATGGATGGAACTCCAGATGCTTTATTTGTAGTAGATCCTAGAAAGGAAAGGATAGCTGTTAATGAAGCTAGAATATTAGGAATTCCAGTTGTAGCTATTGTAGATACAAACTGTGATCCAGACGAGATAGATTATGTGATACCTGGAAATGATGACGCAATTAGAGCTGTAAAATTGTTAACAGAAACTATGGCAAATGCTGTTTTAGAAGGAAAACAAGGAGAACAGATAGTAGACGTAGAAGAATAGTAAAAGGGTAAGGGTTTAAAGGGATGTACTCCTTTACGCTCTTACCATTTTTAACAATAGAGGAGGGTTAGAATGAGTATAACTGCTGCACAAGTTAAGGACTTAAGAGAAAGAACAGGAGCTGGCATGCTCGATTGTAAAAATGCATTAGTTGAGACTAATGGAGATTTGGAAAAGGCTATCGTCCTATTAAGAGAAAAGGGACTATCGCAAGCTGCTAAAAAATCTGGCAGAATTGCTGCAGAAGGCCTAGTAGATGCTTATATTCATGGCGGAAGAATAGGGGTTTTAATTGAAATCAATTCTGAAACGGATTTTGTAGCAAAAACTGATGAGTTTAAAGAATTTGTTAGAAATATGGCTATGCAAGTAGCAGCTTCAAATCCCAAATATGTTAGTATAGAAGATGTACCAGAAGAGGAAGTTGAAAGAGAAAAAGAAATACTTAAGCATCAAGCCATGAATGAAGGTAAACCAGAACATATAGCTTCAAAGATTGTTGAAGGAAGACTTGGAAAGTTTTATGAACAAGTTTGTTTGTTAGAACAGCCTTATATTAGGGAACCTAGTATGAAAGTAAAAGATTTGCTAAATGAAAAAATTGCTAAAATTGGTGAAAACATAAAAATTAGAAGATTTGTTAGATATGAAGTAGGAGAAGGTTTAGAGAAGAGAGAAGAAAACTTTGCTGATGAAGTAGCAAAGCAAATGAATGTGTAATTAAATGGAGAACACTGGTTGTTCTCCATTTAAATAGAAAGGCAGCTATTTTACTTATTAAAGTGGGAGGATTTATATGACGGAACCAATTTATAAAAGAATAGTGTTAAAATTAAGTGGTGAAGCATTATCAGGGGAAAAAGGGCATGGAATAGATGTGGATACGGTGAATAGAATATCCGAGGAAATAAAAAGCTTACAAAATCTTGGAGTAGAAGTAGCTATAGTAGTAGGTGGAGGTAATTTTTGGAGAGGTAGATTAGCTGTTGATATGGATAGGACAACTTCAGATTATATGGGAATGCTTGGCACAGTAATAAATGCTCTTGCTCTTCAGGATTCATTAGAAAAAATTGGAGTTATAACTAGGGTACAAACTGCCATTGAAATGAGACAAATTGCAGAGCCATATATTAGGAGAAGAGCAATAAGACATCTTGAAAAAGGGAGAGTTGTAATTTTTGCAGCTGGTTCCGGAAACCCATATTTTTCAACAGATACAACTGCAGCGTTAAGGGCTGCAGAAATAGAAGCAGAGGTTATATTATTGGCTAAAAAAGGAGTAGATGGAGTTTATGACTCTGACCCATATATTAACACATCTGCTAAAAAATTTGACCAATTAAGATATATAGACATTTTAAATATGGGGTTAGGAATTATGGACTCTACAGCAACTTCTTTATGCATGGATAACAGTATACCATTAATAGTATTTGGCATAGATAAACCAAATAATATTATTGATGTAGTTTTAGGTAAAAAAATAGGCACACATGTAAAGGAGGAGTAATTATGTATTTAGATGTTCATAAGGAATCAGAAGAGAAAATGAAAAAAACTGTAGAAGTTTACAAGGAAGAATTAAAAAGTATTAGAGCAGGAAGAGCAAATCCATCATTATTAGATCAAATATCTATTGATTATTACGGCACAAGCACACCACTAAAACAAGTGGCTAGTGTATCTGCACCAGAGCCAAGGTTATTGGTAATTCAACCTTGGGATGCTAATTTAATTTCCACCATAGAAAAAGAAATATTAAAATCCGATTTGGGATTAAATCCATCTAATGACGGCAAACTAATCAGGTTGCCAATACCATTACTTACTGAAGAAAGAAGAAAAGAACTAGTGAAAGTAGTAAGGAAAAGCGCTGAAAATGCAAAAGTATCTGTAAGAAATATTAGAAGAGAAGCAAATGACATAATAAAAAAGATGGAAAAGGATAAGGCCCTAAGTGAAGATGATAGAAAAGCTGCAGAAAGTGAAACTCAAAAGATTACAGATAAATATATAGAAGAAATTGACAATTTAACTAACAAAAAAGAGGAAGAATTATTAGAAATTTAGCGATTCCCCTTCTTATACAGAAGGGGTTTTTAATGATGGGAGGATATCTTATGGGCAAGGATATGGTTTTAGAGCTTAAAGATAAAATAGATTTTGATAGAATTCCCAAACATATAGCCATTATTATGGATGGCAATGGGAGATGGGCTAAAGAAAGATTTTTACCTAGAACTGCAGGACATCAAGAGGGTATGAAACGTGTAATAGAGATAGTAGAAGTTGCTGAGAAACTAAATATAAAATACCTATCTCTTTATGCTTTTTCAACTGAAAATTGGAGGAGACCAAAAGAGGAAATAGAAGGATTAATGAAATTGTTAGTCCAATATATAAGGATTGAATTAGACAGGATTCACAAAAACAATGTAAGAATTCAGACAATGGGGGATTTAACTAGACTACCTAAAAAAGCTAGAGAGGAAGTTGAAAGAGCAGTTGAAAAAACTAAAAATAATTCAAAGATGATTTTAAATATAGGGTTAAATTATGGAGGTAGAGATGAAATAATTCGTGGTGTAAAGAATATTTTAGAAGATGTAAAAATGGGTAAACTAAACGAAGACAATATAGACGCAAAATTATTTGAAAAATATTTATATACACATAATCTACCAGATCCAGATTTGTTAATAAGGCCTAGTGGTGAACTCCGATTGAGTAATTTTATGTTGTATCAAATAGCTTATACTGAATTTTGGTTTTCGGATATCTATTGGCCAGATTTTAGGGAAGAACATTTATATAGAGCAATTATCGACTATCAAAGAAGAAACAGAAGATTTGGGGGAATTTAGGTGAAAGGACTATTGATTAGAACTATAAGTGGTATATTAATAGTATTATTAACTTTTTTAGTCATATCAAAAGGTGGAACTTTCATGTCCTATTTTGTATTCCTGTTGTCAATTATTGGGATTAGGGAATTCTATACTGCTACAGATAATATAAGACTAAAACCCGTTAAAGGAATTGGTTATATTAGCTGTATTTTATTTCTTTTTTATTCATTGGGTTATAAATGGGTATCATTAATATATATATTTATTTTTGTAATAATAGCTTTGATAATAAGTTTTATTTTGAAAAAAGATATTACATTAATGGATATTTTAGTTACTTTATTTGGTATTCTTTACATACCTTTTTTATTACAACATATTATATATTTAGATGGAACAATATATATATGGTTGGTATTTATAATTGCATGGGGTACAGATACTTTTGCATATCTAAGTGGTAGCTTAATTGGTAAAACTAAACTATGCCCAAAATTAAGCCCTAAAAAGACTGTAGAAGGATCTATTGGAGGAATATTAGGGGCTATTTTGCTAACGTTGATATTTGTTAAATATTTTGGAGTTTCACCTTTATGGAAGTTCATTTTACTTCCACTTTTAGGGTCTATTATAGCTCAACTAGGGGATTTAAATGCTTCTAAAATTAAAAGACTTACTGGAATAAAGGATTTTGGGTTTATTATGCCTGGTCATGGTGGAGTACTGGATAGATTTGATAGTATATTATTTACAGCTCCTTTTGTTTATTATTTCGTTACATTTTTTTTATAATACAAAACAGGTGGTGATATAGTTGCTAACAGCAATAGCGGCAGTTTTCGTTTTTTTAATGGTAATACTCTTTCATGAGTTTGGACATTTTATTATTGCAAAGACCGTTGGTATAAAAGTAAATGAATTTTCAATAGGTATGGGACCAAAGATATACCAAAAAGAAAAGGGAGAAACTAAATATAGTGTTAGAGCATTACCTATAGGTGGTTTTGTAAGCATGGAGGGAGAAGATGAAAACTCCGATGATCCAAGAAGTTTTAACAAAGTTCCTGCTATTTCAAGAATAGCAGTTGTTATAGCTGGTGCAACTATGAATTTTATTTTGGCTATAATTGTACTTTCCATATTTTCTTTTAATGTAGGGATGCCAACAACTACTGTATTAGAAACTTTAGAAGGGTCTCCGGCTGAAGATGTTGGAATAATTGCTGGAGACACTATCTTAAATATTAATGGTAGACAGGTGAGAAACTGGGATTCTATAGTTGATGAAATTAATAGTTCAAATCCAGATGAAGATATGAAAGTTATAGTTTTACGTAATGAAGAGACTAAAGATTTTGTCTTAAGACCAGAAGTGAGAAATGATAATAGAGTTATTATAGGTATAGTTCCTACTTCTGAGAGATCCATATTTTCTGCTATTAAGGGTGGATTCCAAAAGACTGGGGCAATGCTTATGTTAATGTTTGATTTCATTAAGATGCTTTTTAGAGGAAAAGTTAGCGCCAAAGATTTGTCAGGTCCTGTAGGTGTTATATATACTATTGGAGAAGCAGCAAAATATGGGTTTACAAACCTACTTTATTTAATGGGCTTTATCAGTATAAATTTAGGATTTTTTAATCTATTACCTTTACCTGCTTTGGATGGTAGTAGAGTTGTATTTTTATTCCTTGAAATTTTACGTGGGAAAGCCATAGATCCAGAAAAGGAAGGAGTTATACATTTTATTGGGTTTGTGCTATTGATATTACTCATGTTAACCGTAACCTATTCGGATATAATTAGATTTAATATACTTAGAAGGTGATTTTGTGAAAAGAAGAAAAACTAAAAAAATAATGGTTGGGAATGTACCAGTTGGTGGAGATAGCCCTGTATCAGTTCAATCAATGACCAATACTATAACTAAGGATGTTGATGCCACCATCAATCAGATTAAAGAATTGGAAGATGCAGGTTGTCATATAATTCGATCAGCTATTACTGATTTTGAAGATGCAAAAGCCATTAAAGAGATAAAGAAGAACATAAACATTCCTTTTATTGCAGATATCCAATATGATTATAAATTAGCAATTAAAGCTGTAGAAAATGGTGCAGATTGTCTAAGAATAAATCCTGGAAACATTGGTTCAGAAAGGAAAGTAAAAGAAGTCATTAATATTTGTAAAGAAAGAAATGTGCCTATAAGGGTAGGAGTCAATTCTGGGTCAATAAAAAAAGAATATTTAGAAGAATACAATGGAGTGAATGCAGATTCTATGGTAGAAAGTGCTCTTGAGCATGTAAGATTAATAGAAGATATGGGTTATGATAAAATTAAAATATCATTAAAGGCGAGTAATGTGCCACTTACCATAGAAACTTATGAAAAAATATCTAAAAGGGTAAATTATCCTCTTCATTTAGGAGTTACTGAAGCAGGACCAATTTGGAGAGGTACTATTAAATCTGCTGTTGGGATTGGGACTCTTCTTTCTATGGGCATTGGTGATACTATAAGGATTTCTTTAACTGGAAATCCTATTGAAGAAGTAAAAGTAGGTAGGGAAATTTTAAGGTCTCTCGGTTTATTAGAGGAAGGTATAGAGATTGTATCCTGCCCCACATGTGGAAGAACCAAAATTCAACTAATAAAACTAGTTGAAGAGGCTGAGGAAAAATTAAGACATATTAAAAAGCCATTAAAGGTTGCAATTATGGGATGTCCTGTAAACGGACCAGGAGAAGCCAAGGAAGCAGATATAGGAATTGCAGGAGGACAAGGAGAAGGATTAATATTTAAAAAGGGAAAAGTGTATAAAAAAGTAAAGGAAGAATTATTATTAGATGAGTTAATAAGAGAAATAGAAAACCTTTAAGTATTGATTTGGAAGGTGTTTTTTATGTTAGATAATAAGCAGGTTATCATTAGGCTTGTACTAACTATATTGTTATCTAGTTTTATTGGAATAGATAGAGAAAGTACCAAAAAGCCAGCAGGTTTAAGAACTCATATTTTGGTTTCTTTAGGATCTACTCTGATAATGCTATTGTCAATATATCTTAATAAAAATTTTCAACAAGATTCTTTCTATTACTCTGATAGAATTGCTGCTCAAGTAATAAGTGGAATAGGTTTTTTAGGAGCTGGGACAATATTGAGGAGGGACACTGGAGTAATAACAGGGTTGACAACTGCTGCAAGTTTATGGGTTGTTGCAGCTATTGGGTTAACAGTTGGTGCTGGATTTTATTTGGCTGCAATACTAACTACTGTATTGGTAATAATAACTCTAATGTCTTTTCACAGATTTGGAAGAAGATTGAAAACAAAAGGTTATTATTATTTTTATTTAAGTATTGTGTCAGTGGATAAGCCTGGCCAGATTGGGAAAATTGGGCAACTTTTAGGTGATTACGGCGTAAATATACTTAGTATTGACATAGAACATAAAAACGAGGATTTGATTAGAATAGATTTAGATGTGGCTATGAAAGAATATGATAAAAAATACGATATACTCAATGATCTTGCAAGTATAGATAGTATAGTAGAAGTATCCCAAAGTGGTTAAAAAGGGGGTTATAGCAAAGGATGAATAAATCTAGAATACAATTAATCCAATTACTTGAAAAGAACAATATTTCAATTGATAGGAATTTTGATTCAATATTTGTTGAAAAAGTGAAACTAAATGCTACCAATGGTGCAATTGGAATAATATTGACTTCAGATAATATTATTTCTGAGGAAGAAGTAGATAAAATAGCCAATCTTTTTGAAGATAAATTTGATGGATTAAGTGTATCTGTGAGTATTAAATATAATATTAAGAAAGATTTAGATAGAATAATTGATGAGTTCTGGAATAATATATTATATTGTATTGAAAAGGAAATACCTTCTAGTAGTTCTTGGGTTCAATATTTAGAATATGAAATTAATAAGGACTCTTTAGTAATTTTTCCCATGAACGAAGTAATAAATTATGCTTTATCAAATAATAGAATTGTAGAAAAGATCAAAATTAAATTTAAAGATGAACTGGGCATAGATATAAATGTAATTATTGATGATTCTAAGATAGAAGATAACGGAGACGAAATTATTGAAAAGACTATAGGTGAGGAAAAGCAAATATCTATTGAGACTTTAAATACTACCGAGAATAATAATAAAGACAAGACAAAAAAAAGGAAAATCTCTTCTAATGGAAACTATACCTTTGGTAAAAAAATCCAAGAAGAGCCTATGGAGATTAAAGATATTACACTAAATACCGGCTCTGCTATTATAGCTGGTGAAGTATTCCAAATGGAAATTAGAGATATAAGAGGAAATAAAAAATTAGCAATTTTTAACATAACGGATTTAACGGATTCTATTACTGTAAAAGTATTTTTAACCGAAAAACAGTTTGAGGACTTTGAAGCAAATGTAGATAATGGTTCATATGTAAAGGTTGAGGGTGATATTGTTTTTGATAACTATTCAAAATACATTGTGTTGATGCTTAAATCATTGAATATGCTAGAAAAACAAGAAAGAATGGATTTAGCACAGGAAAAACGTGTAGAACTCCATTTACATACTCAAATGAGTTCCATGGATGGTTTAAATAGTTTTAAAAAGTTCGCCCAGAGAGCAAAAAAATGGGGGCATACTGCCATAGCAATAACAGATCACGGAGTAGTTCAGGGTTACCCTGAGGCTATGGAAGTAAGTAAGGATTTAGGTATCAAGATTTTATATGGTGTAGAGGGTTATTTGGTAATTGATAAGAAACCAATTATTTCTAACTATGATAGAGATAAAGAATACGATAAATTTGTGGTATTTGATATAGAGACTACAGGCCTATCTCCAAAAAATGACATGATAACTGAGATTGGTGCAGTTAAGATTGAAAAGGGTAAAGTTATTGATGAATTCAGTCAATTGATTAATCCAGAAAAGCCAATTCCAAGTAAGATAGTAAAAATAACGGGAATTACCGACGACATGGTAAGGGATAAGCCAACTATTCAAGAAATTTTGCCTAAATTTGAAGAATTTATTAATGATTCAGTATTAGTTGCTCATAATGCTTCTTTTGACACATCCTTTATTAAAGAGCAACTCTCAAGAGTGGGAAGAACGTTAAACAATCCTGTTTTTGATACTCTAGAATTGTCTAGAGCTTTATTTCCAGAATTAAAAAGCCATAGACTTAATTTAGTGGCAAGACATTTAAACGTAAGTTTAATTAATCATCATAGAGCTGTAGATGATGCAAAAGCAACTTCAGAAATTTTCCTAAAATCCATGGAAATATTAAAAAGAAATAGTATTAATGGATTTGATAAAATAAATAAACTTATAGAAGAAAAGGATATTTCAAAGGGTGAATCCTATCATATTGTAATATTTGCAAAAAATTTAATTGGATTAAAAAATTTATATAAATTAATATCCCAATCCCATTTAAATTACTTTTATAGAAGGCCTAGAATTCCAAAGTCTCTACTCAATGATTATAAAGAAGGATTAATCATAGGAAGTGCCTGTGAAGCAGGTGAACTATATAAAGCAATTCTAAAGAATAAAGATTTCAATGAATTAAAAAATATTGTTAGTTTTTATGATTATTTAGAGATACAGCCATTAGGTAATAATATGCATCTAATAAGGAATGGATTAGTAAAAGGTGAAGATGAGTTAATCGCCATAAATAAACGTATCGTTGAGTTAGGTGAAAGATTTAAAAAACCAGTAGTTGCAACTGGAGATGTACACTTCTTAGATCCAGAAGATGAAATCTATAGAAGGATATTGATGTTTGGACAAGGTTATTCAGATGCGGATTTACAACCTCCTTTATACCTTAGAACTACAGAGGAAATGTTGAAAGAATTTGAGTACCTAGGAAAAGAGAAGTCTGAAGAAGTAGTAATTAAAAATTCTAATTTAATATCTAATATGATAGAGGAAATAGAGCCTATACCTCCAGGCACCTACCCACCCGTAATAGAAGGTGCTGAGGAGGAGTTAAAGGAGATAACATATAATAGAGCTATTGAAATCTATGGAGATCCATTACCTAATTTGGTAAAAGAAAGATTGGATAGAGAATTAAATTCAATTATCAAGAATGGATATGCGGTAATGTATATTATAGCACAAAAACTGGTTTGGAAATCCTTGGAGGATGGGTATTTAGTAGGTTCTAGAGGGTCAGTTGGTTCATCATTTGTTGCAACCATGAGTGGAATTACAGAAGTAAATCCTTTAGTACCTCACTATGTATGTCCAAATTGCAAGTATAGTGAGTTTATTGAAGATGGTTCTATTGGTTCTGGAATAGATTTACCTGATAAGGTTTGTCCAAAATGCAAATCCAAATTAATAAAAGATGGTCATGATATTCCTTTTGAAGTATTTTTGGGATTTGAGGGAGACAAGGAACCTGATATAGATTTGAATTTTGCTGGGGAATATCAAGCCTGTGCTCATAAATATACAGAAGAACTATTTGGTGAAGGATATGTTTTTAGAGCAGGGACTATTGGCACTATTGCAGATAAAACAGCTTATGGTTTTGTTAAAAAATACCATGAAGAAAAAGGTTTAAGGGTACATCCAGCTGAAATAAACAGACTTGTACAAGGTTGTACAGGAGTCAAGAGGACATCTGGTCAACATCCTGGTGGCGTTATGATAGTACCAAAAAGCAAGGAAATATATGATTTTACACCTATACAATATCCTGCAGATGATAAGAAATCAGGAGTAATAACTACTCATTTTGACTATCACTCTATTAGTGGGCGAATACTAAAATTGGACATTTTAGGTCACGATGTTCCATCTATAATAAGGATGTTGGAAGAAATTACAGGGGTAAATCCTAGCAAAATTCCTTTGGATGATAAGGAAACCATGGAACTTTTTACTAGCGTAAGGCCTTTAAATATAGAGAATAAGGATATAAATATTGAAGTAGGGACTTTGGGAGTACCAGAGTTTGGTACTAAATTCGTTAGGCAAATGTTAATGGATACAAAGCCTACTACTTTTGCAGAATTGGTTAGAATTAGTGGCCTGTCTCATGGAACTGATGTATGGCTAAACAATGCACAGAATTTAGTTAGAAATAATATTGCCTCCTTAAAGGAAGTTATTTCTACTAGAGATGACATTATGCTGTATTTAATCTATTCAGGCCTTGACAAAAAAAGAGCTTTCAAAATAATGGAAAAGGTTAGAAAAGGAAAAGGCTTAACAGAAGATGATGAAGAATATATGAGAAGTTTTAATATTCCAGAATGGTATATAGAATCATGTAATAAGATAAAATACATGTTCCCAAAGGCTCATGCTGTTGCTTATGTAATGATGTCCTATAGAATAGCTTATTTTAAAGTTCATCATCCTGAAGCTTTTTATGCTACTTATTTTACAACAAAGGCACAAGATTTTGATGCTCATTTAGTTTTACAAGGCGAAGAAGCAGTTAGAGAAAAAATTAAAGAATTAGAGAATTTATCTAACCAAGCGACAGCAAAGGAAAAAAATCTATTAACTGTTTTAGAAGTTGTTCAAGAAATGTATGCTAGAGGCTTAAAGTTTGAAAAAGTAGATCTTTATAAATCTGATAGTGATAAATTTTTAATAGGTGATAATGGAATATTGCCTCCTCTAAAAAGTTTAGAAGGAGTTGGAGAGACGGCAGCGAAAAATATCGTCAAAGAAAGAAATGTGGATAAATTTTTATCTGTAGAAGATTTAGTTTCAAGAGCAAAAGTAAGCAAAACAGTGGTAGAAGCTCTAAGAGAACACGGTTGTTTTTACGATTTGCCTGAAAGCAATCAGATTAGCCTTTTTAGTATTTGATTTTCCTTGGGAATGTGATATAATTATAATGATAATTGTGTGGACAATCAAAGGTTAATTGCTTAATAGAGTGGGCTGACCCACTCTTAATTTGTTTGATTTCCCATAAATGAAGGTATATTTCTTTTTGTACTACAAAAAATAGATATGATTTTATGGAGGTGATTCTTTGAATAGAAAAAACACAGTTAAAGTTATTAGAGAACACTGTGAACCCATAGTTGAGGAACTTGGATACGATTTAGTAGACTTAGAGTATGTGAAAGAAAATGGTAATAGTTTTTTAAGATTTTATATTGGTAAATCAGAGGGTATAAGTATTGATGATTGTCAGAAGGTAAGCGAGATAGTAGGGGATAAATTGGATGAATTAGATCCTATTCAGGAAAGTTATTATTTGGAAGTTTCATCTCCTGGGTTGGATAGGCCATTAAAGAATGATAAGGATTTAAAAAGAAATATTGGAAAGGATATAGAGATTAGCCTTTATAAAGCCATAGATGGTAAAAAGAAATATATTGGAGAACTAATAGATTATACTGAAGACTTTATCAAAATAAAAGAAGATAATTTGACAGAGAGAAAGTTAAAAAGAGAAGCTATTTCACAGATTAAGTTGGCAGTAAAATTTTAAGGGAGGTTTAATTAATGAATGCAGAGTTTATTGATGCCCTTGAAGAAATAGAAAAGGAAAAAGGGATATCTAAAGAAATCATTTTTGATGCTTTAGAATCTGCACTTATTTCAAGCTATAAGAAAAACTTTGGTTCATCTCAAAATGTGGAAGTTGAAATAGATAGAGATACGGGGAGAGTAAGTGTAATTGCAAAGAAGATGGTTGTCGAAGAGGTAGAAGACGATTTGTTGGAAATAAATATTGAAGAAGCTAAAGAAATAGATGATAAGTACCAAATAGGAGATGTTTTTGTAATTGAGGTTACTCCAAAAAACTTTGGAAGAATAGCAGCACAAACTGCTAAGCAAGTAGTTATACAAAGGATAAAAGACGCAGAAAGAGATGTAATATATGATGAATTTATTAATCGAGAAAATGAGATAATCACAGGGATGATTCAAAGGATTAGTAGAAATAATGTATATATTGATTTGGGGAAAACTGAAGGCATATTACCTCCTACTGAACAGATTGAAGGGGAAGTGTATAAACAGGGAGATAGGATAAAATTAATTATTTTGGAAGTTAAAAAAACTACAAAGGGGCCACAAATTGTCCTTTCCAGATCCCATCCTGGTTTAGTAAAAAGATTATTTGAATTAGAAGTTCCTGAGATTCATGAAGGTATTGTTGATATTTATGCTATATCTAGAGAAGCAGGTTCAAGAACGAAAATTGCTGTTTACTCAAAAGACCCTAATGTAGATCCAGTAGGTGCATGTGTAGGTTTTAAAGGAAGCAGGGTAAAAGCTATAGTAGATGAACTAAATGGTGAAAAAATAGATATAATAATATGGAGTAGAAACATAGAAGAATTTATTGCTAACAGCTTAAGCCCCTCAAAGGTGATAAAGGTTGTAGCTAATGAGAAGGAAAAATCAGCTGTAATAGTAGTCCCTGATTACCAATTATCTTTGGCAATTGGTAAAGAAGGACAAAATGCTCGATTGGCTGCAAAATTGACTAATTGGAAAATAGACATAAAAAGTGAAAGTCAATATGATGGTGAATTGAAATCTTAGAATTTGCGAGGTGATAAATTGAGAAAGAAAAAAATACCTCTGAGAAAATGTGTTGCATGTAATGAAAGTAAACCTAAGAAAGATTTAGTTAGGGTGGTAAGGAATAAGGATGGTATTATAGATGTTGATTTGACTGGAAAAACGAACGGCAGAGGGGCTTATATTTGCTCAAATATGGACTGTTTAAATAAAGTCAAGAAGAGCAAAAAACTAGATAGAGCACTAGAGGCTATGGTACCAGATGAAATATTTGATAAACTTAAAGATATAGTTGAAGTCAATAAGGAATAGGAAATGGAATTATCACCTGTAAAAATACTGGGGGTGTATAGTTTGATAAAAATTAGAGTATATGAACTAGCTAAAGAACTTGAGATGACAAGTAAAGAACTCATTGAAAAAATGAATGAATTAGATATTGATATTAGCAGTCATATGAGCTCTTTGGAAAGCGAAGAGGCAGAGATGATTAGAGAACTTTTTGAAGAAGATAAAGAAGTCATAAAAGAAAATGAAAGAACCAGCAAAGGTAAAGGGACGAAACCAAAGAAAAAAGGGGATAATAAGCAGAAGATGGATAATGTTACTGAAAAAATAGATGAGGAAAAGGTAGATAAAATTATCGAAATAGGAGATAGTATAATAGTTAAAGATTTTGCTGATGAGATGGGGCTAAATGCAACTCAGGTAATTACTAAATTGATAGGTTTGGGGGTCATGGCTAGTCAAAATCAACCCATAGATTTTGATACTGCTAGTATTATTGGGGATGAATTTGGTTTTAGGGTTATTAAGGAGCAAGAGGAAGATATAGAAGATATAGAAAAAGAATTTGATTTAGACTTTGAAGATGATCCAAAAAATTTGAAACCAAGACCACCTGTTGTTACGGTAATGGGTCATGTAGACCATGGAAAAACCTCCCTTTTAGATGCTATTAGAAAAACTTCAGTAACTACCCAAGAAGCTGGTGGGATTACCCAGCATATAGGAGCTTCCATAGTAAATGTAGAAGGTAAAAAAGTAGTGTTTTTGGATACACCTGGTCATGAGGCTTTTACTTCCATGAGAGCTAGGGGTACCCAGGTTACTGATTTGGCCATATTGGTCGTTGCAGCAGATGATGGTGTAATGCCACAGACAATTGAGGCCATTAATCATGCTAAGGCAGCAGGAGTACCTATTATAGTTGCAATTAATAAGATTGACAAACCAGATGCAAATATAGATAGGATTAAGCAGGAATTAGTAGAGCATGGATTAGTACCAGAAGAATGGGGTGGCGATACTATTAGTGTACCAGTTTCAGCTTTGAGAAAAGAGGGTATAGATGAATTACTTGAAATGATTCTTTTAGTAGCTGAAATGCAGGAATTAAAAGCAAATCCAAATCGTAAAGCAGTAGGTACTGTCATTGAGGCTCAACTTGATAAAGGTAGAGGCCCTGTTGCTACTGTATTGGTTCAAAAAGGTACATTAAGGGTTGGAGATATGGTGGTAACAGGAAGCGCTAGTGGGAGAGTAAGAGCTATGTTTGATGATAGAGGGAAAAAAGTTAAGAAAGCTAGTCCTTCTATACCAGTAGCAATTTTAGGTTTATCAGAAGTTCCTTTATCAGGAGATTTATTGTATGCAGTTGAGGATGAAAAAACTGCTAGGACCTATGCTGATAAAAAGAAAGAAATGGTAAGAGAAGAACAATTGAAATCTTCTCAAAAGATATCTTTAGACGATTTGTTTGAAAAAATACAATTAGGAGAAATTAAAGACTTAAATATAATTATTAAAACAGATGTAAGAGGGACCATAGATGCAATTAAACAATCACTAGAAAAGTTAGAGAATGAAGAAGTTAAGGTTAATATTATCCATGGTGGAGTTGGAGGAATAACTGAAAGTGATGTAATGTTGGCTTCTGCATCTAATGCTATAATAATTGGTTTTAATGTAAGGCCTACTTTAAATGCATTGGATATAGCTAAACTTGAGAAAGTAGATGTAAGAACATATAGAGTTATTTATGATGCAATAGAAGATATAAAATCCGCTATAAAAGGGATGTTAGAACCTAAATATATAGAAGAAGTTATCGGTAGAGCTCAAGTTAGAGCTACATTCAGAGTTCCTAATGTGGGAGTAGTTGCTGGAATCTATGTACAACAAGGGAAAATTACTAGAAATAGTATTATCAGATTATTAAGAGATGATGTAGTAATATTTGAAGGAAAAGTATCTTCCCTCAAAAGATTTAAAGATGATGTTAGGGAAATCACTTCAGGATATGAAGGTGGATTAGGTTTAGAAAACTATAATGATATAAAAGAGGGAGACACTCTAGAAGCATATATAATGAAAGAAGTGGAAAGATAAGAGGTGTAACCTTATGAATACAAAAAGAATAAATAGAATTTCAGAAGAGATTAGAAGAGTAGTTTCGGAACTTATATCTAGAGAGATTAAAGATCCAAGGGTAAGTCCAATGACAAGCGTTACAAAGGTTCAAGTGACCAATGATTTAAGTTATGCAAATATATATGTTAGTGTATTAGGCGATGAAGAAGTGAAAAAAGACACTTTAGAAGGTCTAAAAAGTGCTAAAGGTTTTGTTAGAAAAGAAATTGGCAATAGGATTGATTTAAGACATGCACCAGAACCTATTTTTCATCTTGATGAATCTATAGAACATAGCCTTTATATTTCTAAATTAATTGAAAAGGTAAACAGAGAAGATGAAAACAAAAGAGGAGATAAGGATGAATAATCCAATAGAAATATTGATGGTAGAAGCAGTTAAATTGATAAAGAAATACAATAATATATATATTGTTTCTCATGTGCAACCTGATGGAGATAATATTGGGTCTACTTTGGCTTTAGCAATGGCCATTAAAAAACTTAAAGGAAATGTAAAAGTAATAAAGGTAGATAATATTCCTTCTGATTATGAATTTTTACCTGGTATAGATATGATTAAAGACTATAGTCTTGATGAATCCATAGAACTATTGATTTCATTGGATAGTAGTGATTTAGATAGATTAGGCTTGGGAAAGGAATTTGCTTTAAAAGCTAAAAAGGTTATAAATATTGACCATCACATTACAAATAATAATTTTGGAGATATAAATATTGTATCTCCTTCATCTGCTGCAACGGGAGAAATAATATATGAATTAATAAAAAAAATGGAAGTAGATTTTAACAAAGATATTGCTACATGCCTATATACTGCAATTAGCACAGACACAGGTGGTTTTATTTACAGCAATACTACTTATAAAACCCATCTAATTATTGCAGAATTATTAAAACTTGGAATTGATGCTGACAATATCAATATTAACCTTTATCAAAATAGAAGTATGGCTAGAACTAGACTTTTCATTGATTCCTTAAAAAAAATGGAAACCTTTTTAGGAGGCAAAGTTGGACTTGTTGTTATAACTCAAGAGATGTTAAAAATTAATGAATCTACAATGGAAGATACAGAAGGAATCATATCTTTTATTAGAGAAATTGACTCTATTGAGGTGGCTTGTCTATTAAAAGAGATTGATGAAAATGAAGTCAAAGTTAGTTTGAGAAGTAAAAAACAAATCGATGTATCGAAGATATGCAACAAGTTTAACGGTGGCGGTCATGTTAGGGCTGCTGGATGTACTATTTATGAAAAGATTTATAATGCAAAAGAAATGATACTGGAAGAGATTTTCTCGAATTTTAGGTGATTATATGAATGGAACTATTAATTTATTTAAACCAAGGGGAATTACTTCCCACGATGCAGTATATAAAATGAGGAGAATTCTAGGCATAAAAAAAATTGGACATACAGGAACTTTAGACCCCAATGCTACTGGAGTTTTACCTTTATGCATAGGTAAAGGCACTAGAATTAGTGAATATTTACTAGATGTAGATAAGGAATATATTGGAGAATTAACCCTTGGTATAGCCACTGATACCCAGGACATGGACGGTGAAGTAATTAACTATTCATCAAAAAAGGTTAACAAGGCTGATATCTATAAGGCTTTTGATAGATTTAGGGGAGAAATAAATCAAATACCACCTATGTATTCTGCATTGAAAAGAGATGGAAAGAAGCTATATGAGTTAGCTAGGGAAGGCATAATAGTAGAGAGGCCTCCTAGAAAGATTTTTATATATGATTTAAAAATATATAATATATTGGATAATAAAAAGATTATTTTCTATGTTAAATGTTCTAGGGGCACCTATATTAGGACTTTATGCCATGATATAGGAGAACTCTTGGGTACATATGGTTATATGTCTTATTTAATTAGAATTGGCGTAGGTGATTTTAGTATAGAGGATAGCTATAGCTTTGAATATCTAAATAGTCTAGATAGAGATGGGCTAAAATCGGTAATTTGTCCAATAGATGAAAGCATAAGCCATTTGGATTCTTTAGTTGTTGAAGATAAGTTTTATAATGGTTTAATTAACGGTAATATTATTCCTTTAGAAAGGGACATGATAAAATCTTATGAACCAAATATTCCAATTAAAATATATTGTAAAAATATTTTTATTGGAATAGGGAGGATAATAATTAAAAATCACTTGCCCAATATAAAAATAGATAAAGTTCTTATATAAGGTGATAAATATGGAAATTATAGATTTGAATAATTATAAGGAAAAGAGATATGAAACTGCTATTGCTTTAGGGAATTTTGATGGAATTCATATTGGTCATCAATATTTAATTAAAGACAATAATGAAAAAGCAAAAAAAAGAGATTTTAAATCATCAGTTTTATTATTTAAAAATCATACTAAATCTATATTGAAAAACAAAGACAGATCAAAACTAGAAATTATTACCCTTTATAATCAAAAATTAGACATACTTGATAGCTTAGGCGTCGAATTGATATATACTATAAATTTTGATAAAGATATAATGAAGTTGTCAGCAGAAGAATTTGTTAATAGTATTCTAATCGATAAATTAAATGCAAAGTTAGTAACAGTTGGATTTGATTACAGATTTGGGCATAAAGCAGCAGGAGATAGTGAATATTTGAAGCAATTGGGTAAAGAAAAAGGATTTGAAGTTAATATTATTAAACCTATTTATTTGAATAATCAAGTTGCAAGTAGTACAATAATCCGCAATCTAGTTAAATCTGGTGATATTAAAGAAGCAAATAATTTTCTTGGACGATATTATTCAATTATTGGCAAGGTCGTTAAAGGTAGAAGTAGGGGAACTAAAATGGGTTATCCCACTGCTAATATTAGACTAGCAAATGATTTTGTTATCCCTAAATGTGGAGTGTATATGACCCTAACCACTTTGGATAATAAAGATTATATGAGTTTAACCAATATAGGTTATAATCCAACTTTTAATGAAAATGAATTAAAGATTGAAAATTATATTTTGGATTTTGATGAAAATATATATGGGGAAATTATTAAAATAGAGTTTGTTGATTTTATTAGGGATGATATTAAGTTTAATACAGTCCAAGAATTAATTGAACAGATAGAAAAAGATGTAGAATATGTTAAAAAGCATCAATAATATTTACATTTAGCAATATATATGATAATATTAGTTTGACAAATAAATACCTTTAGCTAAGTTTCTCGTACCTCGGCGATTTACTTAGCTAATGGTGAAAATAAAATTAGAGGAGGTAAAATATATGACAATGACTAAAGAACAAAAAGCTCAAATTATTGAAGAGTATAAATTGCATGATGGGGATACTGGTTCACCAGAAGTTCAAATTGCAATATTAAGTCACAGAATTAATTCCTTAACAGAGCACCTTAAGACACATAAAAAAGATCATCATTCAAGAAGAGGTTTGTTTAAGATGATAGGTCAAAGAAGAGGTTTATTGAAATATTTAGAAAAAAAGGATATTGAAAGATATCGTGCTTTAGTTGAAAAATTAGGAATTAGAGGATAATTAGAGCGGGGATTTATCCCGCTCTATTGATTTATCACTAGGAGATAACCTAATCAATTAAAAAAGGATTTTTTATGAGTTTTTTGAAATAAATTTTAACCTTAACTCTAGTATTTAGTGTTTTTAATCAATAAAAGGTTATAATAAGAATATGTTAAATTATCAAAAGGAGGTAGAACATGGAAAGGCAGTTTCAGTATAATTTAGCTGGAAGAAATCTTTCTATTACAATTGGAAAAGTAGCTGAACAAGCCAATGGAGCATGTTTACTCCAATATGGAGATACGGTGGTATTAGTTACAGCTACAGCATCTAAGGAACCAAGAGAAGGAATAGATTTTTTTCCATTAAGCGTTGATTTTGAAGAGAGGTTATATTCAGTAGGTAAGATACCTGGAGGATTTATTAAAAGGGAGGGTAAACCCAGTGATAAAGCAATACTAACATCGAGGTTAATAGATAGACCTATTAGACCACTATTTCCAGATGGATATAGGAATGATGTACAAGTTATTGCTACTGTGTTATCTGTTGACCAAGATTGTACACCAGATATAGTTGGAATGATTGGTTCTTCTATAGCCCTATCAATATCAGATATACCATTTAATGGTCCAACAGCGTCTGTATTAGTTGGATTAGTTGATGGTAAATTTGTTTTAAATCCCACAGCTGAAGAAAGAGACAAATCCCATATTCATCTAGTTGTGTCAGGAACAAAGGATGCAATTATGATGGTAGAAGCAGGGGCTAATGAGGTACCTGAAGAAACTATGCTAGAAGCTATACTGTTTGCTCATGAAGAAATCAAAAAATTATGCATATTTATTGAAAGTATTCAAGAAGAAATAGGAAAGGAAAAACAAGAAATTGTAGTATTTAAACCAGATATTAATATTGAAAAAGAAGTTAGAGAATACGCAACAAATAAACTAATTGAGGCTATTCAGACTTTTGAAAAACAGGATAGAGAGGAAAAAATTGATGAAGTAATAGGGGAAACAGTAGAGAATTTTGTTGAGCAATATCCGGAGAATGAAAAAGATGTTGTTGAAGTGTTAGAAGAAATAGTAAAAGAAGAAGTTAGAAGACTAATTTTAGAAGAAGGAACTAGACCTGATAATAGGAAAGTGGATGAAATTCGTCCTATAACCTGTGAGGTTGGTTTATTACCTAGAACCCATGGTTCTGGATTATTTAAAAGAGGTCAAACTCAAGTATTAACTGTTGCAACTTTAGGAGCCTCTAGCGATGTTCAAATTATCGATGGAATTAGTGAAGAAGAATCAAAAAGGTATATGCATCATTATAATTTTCCACCTTATTCAGTTGGGGATACTAGGGTTTTAAGAGGACCAGGAAGACGTGAAGTAGGGCATGGTGCATTGGCTGAAAGAGCATTAGAACCAGTAATACCATTAGTAGAAGAGTTCCCATACACCATAAGATTAGTATCTGAAGTGCTTAGTTCAAATGGCTCTAGTTCTCAAGCTAGTGTATGTGGTAGTACTTTAGCTTTATTAGATGCAGGAGTTCCAATTAAGGCATCAGTAGCAGGAATTGCAATGGGATTAATTAAGTCAGAAGATAAAGTAGCTATTTTATCTGATATCCAAGGTATGGAGGACCATTTAGGTGATATGGATTTTAAAGTTGCAGGAACTGAAAAAGGAGTAACTGCAATCCAAATGGACATAAAAATATCGGGTATTGATAGAACTATATTGACTGAAGCTTTAAAAAGAGCCAGAGATGGAAGATTGTTTATACTTGGTAAGATGAATGAAGCCATTTCAAAGCCTAGGAAAGAATTATCCCCTTATGCTCCAAGGATTATTACCATGCAAGTTGATCCAGATAAAATAAGGGATATTATTGGCCCGGGAGGTAAGATGATTAACAAGATAATAGATGAAACTGGTGTGAAAATTGATATAGATGATGATGGTAAAGTATCTATAGCTTCAGATAATATGGAAAATGGGAAAAAGGCTATGAAAATAATTGAAGAAATTGTGAAAGATGTAGAAATTGGAGATATATATATGGGGAAAGTAGTAAAAATAGTACCTTTTGGTGCTTTTGTAGAGATAATTAATGGCAAAGAAGGACTACTCCACATTTCAAATATAGCCAATGAAAGGATAAATAAGGTTGAAGATGTACTGTCAAATGGAGATCAAGTATTAGTTAAAGTAATAGATATAGACAATCAAGGGAGAATTAATTTATCAAGGAAAGCAGCTTTACCAAAAGAAGAAAAAGAATAGAATTTACATTGGTACTAAATGCATGAACCCGATTAAGGTTCATGTTTTTAATTTATATAATATAATTTACCATTCCTCTGAATATAAATAATGATATAAGAATATTTGGAGGGATAAATATGAGAATATTAATTGTGAACAAAAAAACTATCTACACAATAGTAGGAATTATTTTTATACTAATAGTAGTAGCAATTTATTTTTCTTTATATAACAGGATAGATGAAACGTTTAAGATGGATATATATTATAAAGGTAATGTAGATGATAAGATTGTATCTTTTGCTTGTAATGTAGACTGGGGTAATGAATATATTCAACCCATGTTGGAAACTTTTTCTAAGCATAATATAAATATTACCTTTTTTGTAACGGGTACTTGGGCTCAAAAAAATCCAGAATTATTAAAAGATATTTATGAAGCAGGCCATCAGATAGGCAATCATGGATATAAGCATATAGATTATGACAAATTAAATTATGAAAGTAACAAGGAAGAAATTTTGAAAGCTCATAATATTATATATAATATTTTAAACTATGAACCTGTATACTTTGCACCTCCATCGGGAGCTTATAATGATAATACTATAAAAGCAGCAAAAGATTTAAATTATGATATAATAATGTGGAGTATTGATACCATTGATTGGAGAGAAGATAGTACTAAAGAAAAAATAATAAATAGAGTAATTAGTAAAATCCATGATTCAGCTATTGTATTAATGCATCCAACAGAAGAAACGGTTAATTCTTTACCAGAAATTATATCTTATCTATTTGATAATGGGTATAAAATCGGTAAGATTAGCGATGTAATCAAATAAAATTATATAAGGATTTAGGAGGACAAAAATGTACTTAAAGGATAAACTTGATAATGGGATTCGAGTTGTGATGGAGAAAATCCCTTATGTTAATTCAGTTTCCATTGGAATATTGGTGGAAAATGGTATTATGAAGGAGGACAAGCATGTAAATGGGATATCCCATTTTATTGAACATATGCTATTTAAAGGTACAAAAAATAGAACCGCTAAAGATATAGCTACATTAATTGATAATATTGGTGGTCAAATAAATGCTTTTACAAGTACTGAATATACTTGTTTTTATGTTAAAGTATTGGATAAGCATTTGCCAATTGCAATAAATCTTCTATCTGATATGTTTAATAATTCAATATTCGATGAAAAGGATATTGAAAAGGAAAAGGGAGTAATCTTGGAGGAAATAAAGATGTATTTGGATTCACCAGAAGATTTAGTTTATGATCTATTAAACGAGCTAATGTTTGAAGATACTCCATTAGCATTGCCTATTTTAGGTTCTTACGGAACCATTAATAATCTAGATAGAGAGTCTATATTAAAATATTTTCATAACAACTATATACCAGAAAATATGGTTATTTCAATTGTTGGGAATTTTGATGATAAGGATACTTTAAAGATATTAAACAATGATTTTGCCAATGGTTCTATGGGTTACACAAATAATTCAATAAACAATAGTCTTCCAAATATTAAACAGAAGATGGGCTGTCAAGTAAAAGATATTGAGCAGTTAAATTTTTGCATAGGAATGGAAGGGGTTAAAAGAGGGTCTGATGATATATATCCACTATTGGTCATGAATAATGTATTTGGTGGGAGTATGAGTTCTAGGTTATTTCAGAACATTAGAGAAGAAAAGGGCTTAGTATATTCCGTATATTCTCATCCTACATCCTTTCAGGATATAGGAGCATTTACCATATATGCTGGTTTAGGAGTGAATCAGATTATTAATGTAGCCCAACTAATAAATAAGAATATTAAAGATTTAAAAATTAATTTAATTACTGAGGATGAGTTGATAAAATCTAAAGAGCAATTAAAGGGCAATTATATACTAGGTATGGAAGGTACTTTTAGCAGGATGTTTGATATAGGAAAATCTGAATTGTTATTAGGTAAGATATTATCTCCAAAAGAAGTTTTAGAAAAAATTGATAATGTTAAAATGGAAGATATTAAAAGGATAGTTGATAAAATTTTTGACCAAACCAAATATAATATAGCTTATGTTGGGAAAATTTTTGACTGTGAAAGGATTGATAATCAATTAAAAGAAATATTTTTTAGCTGAGGTGATATTATGGTAATTAAAGTAGTAAATAAAAGTTCTTTTCCTCTTCCTAATTACAAAACTGTTGGTTCAGCTGGTATGGATTTACATGCTAATATCGATGAACCTATACTAATCAAACCATTAGAAAGAGTTTTAGTATCCACAGGCTTATTTATTTCCATCCCTAAAGGTTATGAAGCTCAAATACGGGCTAGAAGTGGGCTAGCTTTGAAGCATGGCATTTCATTAGCAAATGGAATTGGTACCATAGATAGTGATTACAGAGGAGAAATAGGAGTAATATTGATTAATTTAAGTAATGATGATTATATAATCAAAAGAGGAGATAGGATTGCTCAAATGGTGTTTGTAAAATATGAAAGAGCTGAGTTAATGGAAGTTTCAACTTTAGATTCTACAGATAGAGGGGAAGGAGGTTTTGGACATACAGGGTATTAATATACCCTTTTATATTATAGAATATCATAGTTAACCTTATCATAAATGATAAAGCATATTATTATTTATATCACATAAAATATAATATGAAATAAAAGGAGATGGTAAGATGACAATAATGCTCAGTGAATTAGGTGGAAAAGAAATAATTAATTTAAATAATGGTCAACGTTTAGGTATAATTGCTGATTCAGATATTGTTGTAGACAAAAATACAGGGAAAATACTTACCTTGCTAGTACCTGAAAAAAAACTTCAATTTAGATTATTTGGAGAGAATTCATCCATCGAAATACCCTGGAATACCATTAGAAAGATTGGTAACGATATGATTATAGTGGAATTGTAAAATAAATAGAGTAATCTAAAGATACTATTAAAAGACAACCTGATTCTAAGAATCAGGTTTAATATTTAATTTTTCCTATTTAGGCATATTATAATAGGAAAAGTAAAAACTATAATACTAGATATAATTAATACAATGGAGGTTATAGAGTGAGTAAAGATACTGTTCCAGATAAAAATGAAGATATGATTGAAAATGTAAAAGAGTTAGGTACACCTAAAGCACCAAATTTTGAAAATAATATACAATTTTTATCTATAATAGGTGAAATAGAAGGACATAATATATCTCCTTCCGATAAAAAGACAACAAAATATGAACATTTAATACCTATGTTAATAGCTGCTAAGCAAGACCCTAAGATTGAAGGTGTTTTTATTATTTTAAATACTGTAGGTGGAGATGTGGAAGCTGGATTAGCCCTAGCGGAGATGATATATAGTATTGATAAACCAAAAGTATCTTTAGTCTTAGGGGGAGGCCATAGCATTGGTGTACCATTAGCTACTGCTTCAGACTATTCTTTTATTGTACCTTCAGCTGCTATGACAATTCACCCAATTCGAACAACAGGATTAGTCATCGGTGTACCACAGACCTTTAGATATTTTGAAAAGATGCAGAAAAGAATTATAAATTTTATTCTAAGAACGTCTAATATTGATAAAGATACCTTGAGAGAGTTGATGTATTCTACCGATGAATTAGCTAATGATGTAGGCACAATACTTATTGGAAAGGATACTGTTGATATTGGTTTAATAGATGAGGTAGGTGGATTTAGCCAAGCACTAGAGAAGCTTAATGAAATGATTCATATGAAAAATCCATAGTATAACAATTTGAATTGTGCTATAATAACATGAGAATATGAAATAAAAGGGGGAATTGAATTGACATTAATTCAAGCTATTATACTAGGAGTGTTTCAGGGAATTGCTGAATTCTTACCTATTAGTAGCTCTGGTCATTTGGTAATATTGCAGAATATTTTTGGTATAAAAGAAGGAAATCTTTTTTTTGCTGAAATGCTTCATTTTGGCACTTTGTTATCTATAGTAATTGTTTATTTTAATGATATAATAAAGATAATTGTTGAATTTATAAAAATGATAAAAAATTGGATAATCGATAGAAGGTTTAAGATAAGAAATGATTATCAAAAATTAGGCGTGCTTATAATAGTTGGTAGTATACCTACTGCCATAATTGGACTAGCATTTGAAGATTTTTTTGAAAAGCTCTATTCATCTTCTATGCTTCCAATAGGAATAGCTTTTATTGTGACTGGTCTTTTATTGTGGGTTGCAAATAAGAGAAGTTATGAGAATAAAAGGGTTAAGAATATGACATTTATAGATGGGCTAATTATAGGTACTTTTCAAGGTATAGCCATAATACCAGGTATATCTAGATCTGGCTCTACCATTGTTGGTGGATTATTAAGGGGATTGAATAGATCTTTAGCAACAGAATTTTCATTTTTATTGGCTTTGCCTGCAACTTTTGGTGCTGGCGTATTAGGAATTAGAGAAGTTTTAAAAAAGGATAGCCAAGTAGCCTTTACTATACCTTTATTAGTAGGTGTTCTATTGTCAACTATAGTGGGAGTCTTAGCAATAAAGATATTGATAAAAATGCTTAAAAAAGACAAACTACATTATTTTTCTTACTATTTATGGGTAGTTGGATTGATAACAATAGTATTATCCTTCTTTAAATAGATAGGATATTTATACTTAATATAAAACTTGTTCAAGAGGTGGTGATCTTCTTGAGTAAAAAGAAGAAAAGAAAAAACATGGAAATCTCTAGGGAAATAATTGGTATTATAATTATTTCTTTTGGAATTCTATCGTCAATTAGCTTAATTAGTGACAAAACAGGTATTATTGGAGTATTTTTACGAAGCGTATTTTTTACTCTTATGGGTTTTGGAGGGTACATATTTCCATTAATTATCATTGCTATAGGATTGTTGTTTATAATTAATAGATTTGATATAGAAAAGGATATAAAATCTATTTATCTACTGATTTTGTTTTTTTGTTTTTTGACTTTAATTGATATTAGAACTAAAACTGGTGTTAATCTTTCTTCAAAGATTGCTAATTCAGTAGAGTTAAGCAAACAAGGTTTAGGAGGAGGTTTCATTGGTACAGTCTTTGGATTTGTTTTTTTAAAACTATTTGGTTCAGTGGGTTCATATATTATTATTGCCTTTATCATTTTAATATCCGTATTACTTTTTACAGAAGTAAGAATTAAAGACTTCATAAAAAGAATTGAATTTAGAAAAAATAAAATTACTGATTTAAAAGTTGATACCAATATTAAGAGAAAAACTTCTAATGGTAAAGGAATAGATAATATAAATGAAGAAATAATAATTCATGATCATACTAAAAGGGAAAATAAAGAAATAAAAAATGATACTACAATTGATAATGAACTATTAATCAGTAGTAGTAGAAATGTAATTGCAAACTATACATTACCACCTTTAGAATTACTGAATGATTTTGAAAAAAAACAAGATTCTTATAGCAAAAAAGAAATATTAAACAATGCAAAGAAAATTGAAGAGACTATGAAAAATTTTGGAATTGAAGCGACTATTGTTCAAATCAATAAAGGTCCTTCCATTACTTGTTATGAATTACAGCCTGCTCCAGGTGTTAAAGTGAGTAGGATTGTCAATTTATCAGATGATTTGTCCTTGAATTTGGCAACATCAGACATTAGAGTTGAAGCACCAATACCTGGTAAAGCAGCAGTAGGAATTGAAGTTCCTAATAGGATAAAGGATAATGTAGGATTAAAAGATATTTTACAATCCAAAGAGTATATATCCTTAGATAGTAGTTTGCCTCTATTGCTAGGAAAGGATATATCTGGTAAACCAATTGTTTCTAGTATTGACAAAATGCCTCATCTTTTGATTGCTGGTGCAACAGGTTCAGGGAAAAGTGTTTGTATAAACACAATTATTATGAGTATACTGTTTAAGGCCCACCCCGATGATGTAAAGCTATTACTTATTGATCCTAAAGTAGTGGAGCTGAGTATTTATAACGGAATACCCCACTTATTAATACCTGTAGTTACAGAACCTAGGAAAGCTGCTTCTGCTCTTAGTTGGGCAGTTGAGGAGATGGAAAGAAGATACAAACTATTTGCTAAGAATAATGTGAGAGATATTAAAGCTTATAATGAGAAATTTGAAAACAAAAATGATGAAAAATTGTCCAATATAGTCATAATTATTGACGAATTAGCAGATTTGATGATGGTGGCAGCCCAAGAAATAGAGGATTTTATTTGCCGATTAGCGCAAATGGCAAGGGCGGCAGGAATGCATTTGATTGTAGCAACTCAAAGGCCTTCTGTAGACGTTATTACTGGCACTATAAAGGCTAACATACCTTCGAGAATTTCTTTCGCTGTATCATCCCAGGTAGACTCTAGAACTATATTAGACATGTCTGGTGCTGAGAAATTATTAGGAAAGGGAGATATGCTATTTTATCCTTCACATCTATCAAAGCCAATACGTATCCAAGGGGCTTTTATTAGCGATGCAGAAGTTGAAAGAGTTGTTAACTTTTTAAAAGCCCAAAACTTAACAGATTATAACGATGAAATAATTGAAACCATACAAAGTGAAATAGAATTAGATAATGTATTAGGTGATGCAGACGAATTATTGCCAGAGGCTGCTTATCTAGTAACTGGGGAAGGGCAGGCGTCTATTTCTTTATTACAAAGGAAGTTAAGGATTGGATATGCAAGGGCTGCTAGAATTGTGGACGAAATGGAGGAATTAGGTATAGTTGGCGGATATGAAGGAAGTAAGCCAAGAAAGGTACTTTTATCAAGAGAACAAGTAGATTCTCTATTTGGGGAGAGATGATTTATGGATGAAAAGATTGTTTCAATAATAACATTAGGTTGTTCCAAAAATGAAATAGATTCAGAGTTAATGATGGGAATTTTAAAGAACAACAAATATAAAATAACAAATTCATTAGAAGAAGCAGAAGTAATTATTATAAATACTTGTGGATTCATAGAGGCTGCTAAAGAAGAATCAATAGAAGTTATATGGGAAACAACTAGATATAAAAAAGAAGGTAGATGTAAATATTTAATATTAGCTGGATGTTTATCAGAAAGATATTCTAATGAACTTATGGAAGAAATAGATGAAATAGATGGAATAATTGGAACAGGTAATATAAAGGATATCATTAAATTAATTAATGAAATAGAAAAAGGAGAAAATAAGATTAAGCTGACTGAAAACATTGATGAAGGCTACTTAGAAGAAATCCAGAGACAGAGTTTTAGACCTACAGAGTATGTAAAAATATCTGAAGGCTGTGATAACCATTGCACCTACTGTATTATACCTAAATTAAGAGGTAAACACAGAAGTAGAAAAATGGAAGATATTATAAGAGAAGTTGAATATTTAGCTATGAATGGTGTAAGAGAAATTATTCTAATAGGACAAAATACTACTGACTATGGTATAGATTTATATGGAGAATATAAGTTAAATGAATTACTAGATAATTTAAACAGGATTGAAAAATTAAAATGGATTAGATTGCTTTATTTATATCCAGATAATATTTCATCCAATTTAATCTCCTCAATTAAAAGCAATGAAAAAGTGGTAAAATATTTAGACATTCCTTTACAACATGTAAACAATAATATATTAAAAAGGATGAACAGAAAAACTTCAAAAGAAGAAATAAAAAACTTACTATCAACATTACGAAGTGAAATCCCAAACATTATATTAAGAACAACTTTTATTGTAGGGTTTCCTGGAGAAACTAATGAAAATTTTAATGAGCTATATAACTTTATTGAAGATATAAGATTTGATAAATTAGGGATATTCACTTATTCAAGAGAAGAGGGAACTCCAGCCAGTAAATTTAGCCATCAAGTAGATAAAAAAACTAAAGAAAATAGAAGGGATAGGATAATGGAGTTACAGCAAAATATATCTTATTCATTAAACAAGAAAAGGGTTGGAAAAAATTATGAGGCAATAATAGAAGATATTTATGAAAAAGGATTATATATAGGAAGGACCTATATAGATAGTCCTGATATAGATGGTATCGTATATATTAAATCCAATGAAACCCTTAAATTAGGACAGTTTGTTAATGTATTGATTACTGATAGTTTAGAATATGATTTGATTGGAGAGATTGTTCTATGAATTTAGCAAATAAAATAACCCTAATAAGGGTACTTATGATTCCTTTGTTTATGATAGTATTATTTTCTGATTTTAACAATAGCACTTATATTGCTGCTATAATATTTGCTATAGCTGCTGCAACTGATGGATTAGACGGATATATTGCTAGAAGTAGAGAACAGGTTACCACTTTTGGTAAATTCATTGATCCATTAGCAGATAAATTATTGGTTTCTACAGCTCTAATATCTATGGTACAACTTGGCAAAGTACCTGCTTGGATTGTTGTAATAATCATTGCCAGAGAATTTACTATTACTGGTTTTAGAATTATTGCTGCTTCAGAAGGAATAACTATAGCAGCTAGCTCCTTAGGTAAAATTAAGACAATTACACAATTAGTTGCCATAATTAGCCTGTTGATAGATAATTATCCATTTAAACTAATCAATTTTCCATTTGATATAATTATGCTATATATTTCATTGTTTTTTACAGTTCTATCTGGAGTAGATTATTTATATAAGAATAAACATGTTTTAACGACTAGTAAAAAATAGCTGAGGTGAACAGAATGAATGCTGAAATAATTTCAGTAGGAACAGAGATAATATTAGGAAGTACACTTAACACAAACACCTACTATCTATCTAAAAAGTTATGGGAAATTGGTATTGATGTGTTATATCATACTTCAGTAACAGATAATCCAAAGTTATTGGAGGAAGTAGTAAAAATCGGTTTGAATAGATCAGACCTATTAATATTTACTGGTGGATTAGGTCCTACAGCTGATGATATGACAAAAGAAGTTATTAGTAAAACTTTAGGTCTTAATTTAGAGTTGAATAAAAACATGGAGGATAGTATTAAAGATTATTTTGATAAGACTAATAGATTTATGTCTTCTAACAATATAAAACAAGCTTATTTACCTAAAGGTGCAAAATTTTTAATCAATGAAATTGGTACTGCTCCTGGAATATACATTGAATGGAAAGAGAAAATATTAGTATTATTACCAGGACCTCCTAAAGAAATGGAATTGATGTTTAATAAGTATGTAATCCCACTAATTAGGCAGAATTTTACAATTAAAATAAAAACCATTAATACCATTGGTATAGGAGAATCTACTTTAGAAACGCTCTTAATTGATATAATTAAAAATCAACAAAATCCATCATTGGCCACCTATGCAAAAGAAGGACAAGTGGATATTAAAATTGTTGCTAAAGGCAATGAAGAAGAAAAAGTTAATATATTGTTAGATGAAATGGTTAAAAAAATTGATAATAGAATATCTGAATATATATATAGTTATGAGGATGAGACCATAGAAGAAGTAGTATTTAAAAAGCTAAAAAGAAACCATATGAAGATTGCCTTTTGTGAATCATGTACTGGAGGTCTCGTATCTGCTAGATTTACTCGAGTTCCAGGAGCTTCAGAAGTTTTTGAAAGGGGACTTGTTACATATAGTATTGAATCAAAAATGGACGAATTAGGCGTTAGCAAAAGTACATTGGATAAATATGGAGCTGTAAGCGAACAAGTAGCTATTGAAATGGCAAAAGGACTTCTCAAAAAAACTGGAGTAGATATAACATTATCTACAACAGGTATAGCTGGACCTACAGGTGGAACTAAATCAAAACCAGTAGGGCTTGTTTTTATAGGAATTGCTACAAATAATAATTCTTATTCTATTAAATCTATTTTTAATGGAGATAGGAAGTCTATTCAAAATAGGGCTGCATTAAAAGCCTTTGATGAGTTAAGAAGATTTTTATAAGCAATAAAATTTATTGATTGACTAAAAGGGGAATTTATTGTACAATTATTGTAGAACTTATGTTCCAATATGTGAAGGGTGGTGAATCCAGTTTAACTGGAAAAATATGACCAATAATAATGAGAAGAAGAAAGCTTTAGATGTAGCCATCAACCAAATAGAAAAACAATTTGGTAAAGGTTCAATAATGAGATTAGGTGATACGGAAATTGTTAAGATGGAAGTTATACCAACGGGCTCTTTAGATTTGGACATTGCATTGGGTATAGGAGGGGTTCCCAGGGGTAGAATTGTTGAAATATATGGACCAGAATCTTCAGGGAAAACTACTGTTGCGTTACACATAATTGCAGAAGCACAAAAGAATGAGGGTATAGCAGCTTTCATTGATGCTGAACATGCTTTAGACCCAAACTATGCAAAAAATTTAGGCGTAGATGTTGAAAATCTTATAGTATCACAACCTGACACTGGAGAGCAAGGACTAGAAATAACGGAAGCTTTGGTAAGAAGTGGGGCAGTTGATATCGTGGTGGTAGATTCAGTTGCTGCATTAGTACCAAAAGCTGAAATAGAAGGAGAGATGGGAGATAGTCATGTAGGCTTACAGGCAAGATTAATGTCCCAAGCTCTAAGAAAATTAGCAGGAGCAATAAACAAATCTAATACTACTGTAATTTTTATTAATCAGTTGAGAGAAAAAGTGGGTGTTATGTTTGGAAATCCCGAAACTACTACTGGAGGTAGAGCTTTAAAATTCTATTCTAGTATACGTTTAGATGTAAGAAGAATTGATTCTATAAAACAAGGGGATAGCGTTATAGGTAATAGGACAAGGGTTAGGGTGGTTAAAAACAAGGTAGCTCCTCCTTTTAAACAAGCAGAATTTGATATTATGTATGGTTTAGGTATATCTAAAGAGGGTAATATTTTGGATACTGGAGTTGTGGCAGAAATTATTAATAAATCTGGTTCTTGGTATAGTTATGGGGAACATAGGCTTGGACAAGGTAGAGAGAATGCTAAAGATTTTTTAAGAGAAAATCCTAATATTACATTGGAAATTGAAAAGAAGATAAGGGAAAATTTTGGTTTAGTTTCAGACGAAAAAGATAATAATGATGACAAAGAAAAAACCAAGAAAAATTAAATAAACCTCCTAATTAGGAGGTTTATTTATAAGGAGTGTTATATATATTGAGATTACTTTTTATAACAGATACTCACATTAGAGGCACAACACCAAAAAACAGGAAGGATAATCTTCCGGAGACGTTAGAAAAAAAATTTAAGGAAATAGCTAAAATAATAGAAGATTATGATATTGATTATGTACTACATGGAGGGGATTTGTTTGATAGGCCAGATATCTCTGTTTCCATTGTAGCAAATTTTGCTTCAATATTAAATGAATTTAAAGTTCCCATATTTATTGTTTGTGGTAATCATGATATTTATGGTCATAATCCAAGTACCATAAATAGAACTATGTTGGGACTTTTAGATACTTTAAAAGTTGTTAGAATAATTAATAGAAACGAAATCATATACTTAAATAAAAATGGTATCAAGGTACAATTAACTGGTCAACCTTATACCTATAATATTGATAATCCATCAAATATATCTGATTATATAATAAAAGATATTTCAGAAGATGTAGATTATGCAATTCATATGGTTCATGGTATGTTATTAAACAGACCTTTCATAAAAGGAATTCCATATACTTTAATTGATCATATTAAGGATACTAAAGCACATATTACTTTGTCAGGACACTACCATACTGGCTATGGCATTATAAAAGTAGATGATAAGTATTTTATTAATCCAGGAAGCCTAATAAGAGTTACTAATAGTTTAGCTGAAATAGAGAGAATGCCCAAAATTGCAATAATAGATTTAGAAAGTTCAATTAATGTTGAGCTTATAGAATTAAAGGCTGCTTCTGAAGGGGAAGAAGTGTTAGATAGAGAGGAAATTGAAAACCATATTTTCAAAAGTGAAAGATTGTTTGAATTCAAACAATCTATAGATGCAGCTGTGAATTTTGAAAAATTAGAAATAAATGAAATATTAATGGAGGTTTCCAATACTGAAGGAGTATGTGAAGAAGTAAAGTTAGAAGCTCTCAAACGGATATCTCATTCCCAAATGAAAAATTTAGGAGATGAGTTTTAATATGAAATATATAAAGAAAATAATCCTGGAAAACTTTCAATCTCATAGATATACAGAGATTGAACTAGATGAATACTTGAATGTTATAGTAGGACCATCCGATCATGGCAAAACTGCCATAATTAGAGGTTTGAAATGGGCTCTATTTAATGAGCCTTCCGGAGATTATTTTATCAGAGAAGGAGAAAATGAATGTAGTGTTACAGTGATTTTTAATGACGGAACTAAAATAAAGAGATATAGAAGTAAAACTAAGAACGCTTATTATCTATATGATAATGAAGGAGAAGAATTAATATTTGAAGGTTTTGGCACAAAAGTTCCTGAAGAGATAATAGATAGAACTTCAATGAGAAAGATAATGTTAGATAGCAACCAATCTAATTCAATAAATATTGGTGAACAATTAGATGGACCGTTTTTGCTTTCTGAAAAAAATGCCACTAGAGCTAACGCTATCGGTAGGTTAGTGGGAGTTCATATAATAGATGATGCCTTAAAAGATACATTAAAAGATATTAGAAATTTAAATATTAAGAGAAGAAATCATGAAGAAATTTTAGAAAATCTGGAAAAAAGTTTGACTGAATATGATTATCTAGATGATTTAATGGGAAAAATTGAACGGTTAAAGAATATAAAGAATCATATTTATAATAGTCAACAAAAACTAATGAAATTAGACCAATTGTCAAAAGCATTAAATACAATTAATGAGGAAGTTTTATTGCTAAAAGAGTATTTAAACAAATTAGGGAATATAAACAGGATTACAGATATTGAGAAAGAATTGACTAATAATATCAATAATTTTTACTATATATATAATAGAAATAATAGATTAAAAAAAATCAATTATGATATTGGATATAATGAAAATCTGCTTATTTCTTTAAAAAACATTGATAGAATGAAAGAAATGGTTAATGTAGTAAGTGTCTCTTTAAGCCGTGCAACTAAATTGAATAAAATTAAAAAAGATTATAAGCGGGTTAATGATTCTATATTAAAAAATAGAAGAGTAATGGAATCTTTAAAGGAAATTAATCAAGTAGAAAAAAACATTGCTTTTATTGAAAAGCACTATTTGAAGATTACTAAATTAATAGATTTAAAAAATAGATTAGATAATACGAATAAAAGCCTTTCTATAGGTAAAATATATACTGAAAAATTGTCTGAAATTGATTCTGTACTAGATATGAGGAATTCATTGGAATTAAAAAATAAACATTTGAAGAAATTGATAGATTATAATAAGAAGTATGATACAATCATAATAGGAAAGTCTGAAATTGAGAAAAGGATATTGCAAATAGATAAAGAGATAGATATTCAATTGAAACAATATAAAGTCATTTTAGCTAAATTGAAAGTATGTCCTCTGTGTTTTAGTAATATAGATGAACTTCGAATTGATGAAATCATAAATAATTACAGATAGGAGGAAAAGAACCAATGGATTATGAAAAGGAACTTAATGATTTACGAGATAATCTTGAAAAAGCTAAAAGTTTAAAATATAGGGCTGAAGCAAGACTAGAACAGCTCAATAATCAACAACAAGAAATAATTAAAGAATTAAAAGAACTAGGGGTAAATCCTGAAGATTTAGAAGAAGAAATTAAAAAACTAATATCAGAAATTGATGAAATGTTTAAGGAAGCAAATAGATTGCTTCCAAAAGATATTTTAGAAAAGAAGTGATACAATGATTGATAGTTTAGAAGCTTTAGATAGTTATATATCTAAAGTCGATTCATATATTTCTAAAGAGCTAGGTAAAAAGGAGAAGATATTAGAACAGATAAAAGCTAATAGTGATTTAATAAATAATATTCAATCAGAGATTGATTTAATTGAGAAAGTAAGTCTACTCCTACAAAGAACTTCTGAATTTGCTAGAAATCAAGCAAAAGTTCAAATTGAATCCTTAGTAACTAACTGCTTACAATACATATTTGATAGTAATGTAGAGTTTGAAATAGAAATTGAAGAATCATATGGAAAACCTAGCGCTGAATTTTTTGTGATTACTAGGGCAGATAATACTATAATTAAAACTAAACCTGAACTATCTCGAGGTGGAGGAATTGTAGATATAATATCATTAGCCTTGCGTATAGCTTTTCTTCAAGTCCATAAGCCCAAAATAGAAGGACCACTTATTTTAGATGAACCTGCTAAACATGTAAGTGAAGACTATATTTTCAATGTAGCAGATTTTCTTAAAAGAACATCAGAGATGTTTAATAGACAAATCATTATGGTAACGCATAACAATCATTTATCTTCAATTGGTACTAATGCATATAGAGTTAGTATGAAAGGAACAGAAAGTCAGGTAGAGAAGATAACTCCTAATTAATACCCTGTCAATAGTCAGTGAAAATGTCATATAAAAGAACTTAATTTTATTCAATGAAAGTGTCATTTTTAGAATGAAAAACTATTGATGAGTATTGCATTT
>NZ_PPXX01000017.1 GCF_021655075.1 Clostridium sp. Cult2 | reverse complement strand
TTCTAATTTAATATCGTAAAGTTCTATTCCTTTTTTAGCTAGTTCTTCTTTTATTATATTGCTAATCTTTATAGTAAGTTCTTTCAATATTTTATATTCCTCATGTGTTAATATACCTAACATGTGTAAAGCGTCTTCTGTAATAGGTGGATCTTTTCTTTCATCGTCTTTGAGGGTAACTTCTACAAAGGCATCTAAAGACTGACCTTCTTTAGCGTACATTCCATAACGACGTAAAAAACTTCCAACAGCTCTATATCGGCAGATTACTTCTAATCCATTACCGAATACTTTTGCTGGTTTTACAGTCATAGTTGCCTCTTCAATATTTACCTCTATGTAATGGGTAGGTATTCCCTTTTCTTTTAATATTTCAAAAAAGAATTTGGTCAACCTAAGACCTGATTTTCCCATACCTTCAATAGTTAAACCTACTGTATTAGCACCTGGGTCAAATACGCCATCTTCTCCTGTTACATCATCTTTAAACTTTAATAGGTAATTCCCATTTTCCAGTTCATAAACGTCTTTTGTTTTTCCTTTGTTGATTAGTTTCATAAATAACCAGCTCCTTCAAAATTAAATTTATTTTTATTCCTGAACATCCGATTTCTTACTTATTAGCTTTCCCTTAATAAACTTTATATCATCATCTATAAATCTATGTTGGACCTTACTTACATCAAATTTAGTAATTTTAAATGCAAATTGCATAAAATACCCACCTAAAATAGCCATTATGAATGTTCCAATGCCTACATGCCCTCCCAATAAATAACCAATGGTTACAGCAATAATCTCCTGAGTATTCTTAATAAATCTGACTGATTTATTAGTCCTCTTTACAAGGGCAATCATAAGGCCATCCCTTGGCCCTGAACCCCATCCAACACTTATATATAAGTAGCAGCCAAATCCTAATATTAGCATTCCTAAAAGCATCATGATTAAACTTGGTAATAATTTATTGAATATGGGAATTAAATCATTTAACATCAAAAAGTCAATAAATATTCCTATAAATAGCATATTTAATACTGTGCCCCAACCAATCTTTTCTCCAAAAATACTGTCTAAAATAATAATACTAACACCTGCTAAAATGTGCGCCCTTCCTATGGTTATACCAGTTACATTTGAAAGCCCTTGATGAAAAACATCCCAAGGAGCTAATCCTAAATTTGCATTTATAGTCATTACTATACCTATTGCACAGACAAAATATCCAGCAAATAGTTTTAATAGGGCTAGAACTATCTTTTTCATTTAGATACCCCTCTTTGTTATACGATTTTTATATTAATTATATCATTATAATCCATAATTAGAAACCAATTTTCTTACAGATAATGATATAATTAAACTGTCTCAGTTTATTATGGAGAAGGTGATTAAATGAATGTATTAGTTGTAGATGATGAAAAGCTAATTGTAAAAGGTTTAAAGCACAGTTTAGAACAGCAAGGTTATAATGTATTTACTGCTTATAATGGTAGTGAAACACTTAGAATCATTGAAGAAGAAAAAATTGATTTTATAATATTGGATTTGATGCTTCCAGATATAGATGGTATGATGTTATGTAAAAAGATTAGAGAAAACCATGATATGCCCATCCTTATGCTTACTGCAAAAGACGGAGATTATGATAAGATACTAGGTTTTGAATTTGGAGCGGATGATTATATGACAAAACCTTTTAATGTACTAGAATTACTAGCTAGAATTAAAGCTATAACTAGAAGATTTAATGCAAGAAAGGAAACCATGGTAATATCTTTGGAGAATTTAACTATTAATTATTATGAAAGAAGAGTCTACGTAGAGGATGAAGAAATAAAACTAACCCAAAAGGAATTCGAAATGCTCTACTTGCTGGCTAAGAATCCTGGAAGGGTTTATACTAGAGAAGAGATTTTCCATTATATATGGGAAGAAGAACCCTTTGATGTAAGAACCATTGATGTCCATATTAAAAATATCAGAGAAAAAATAGAATATGATATAAAAAACCCAAAATACATTATGACTAAATGGGGGGTAGGTTATTATTTCAATAAGATTTAAGATGCTCATCATATATAGTTTAATAATTATTTTGGCTTTTTCAGCCTTTAGTATATTGATGCTAAATAATTATAAAAATACACAAGTAAAAAATACTGAAATTAGATTATTCCAAACTGCTAATATTGTGGCGGATACCTATAAAGGGAATTTAGAAGATATTATATTTGCAAGAATAATGGTGAAAAGTTACGGCAAACAGTCCAGTTCTAGAATATTAGTAGTTGATTCTAACAAGAAAGTTTTAATAGATAATTATAATAGCTATATAGGCAGAACCCTTAATAACAAAGAAATAAATAGCAGCTTAGAAGGCAATTCAAAGTCTGGAAAATACATGGTTGAAGATAGGGAAGTCCTCCAACTTTCAGTACCGATAATCTTAAATGATGGTATTGAAAATAAAATATTAGGTGTAGTCCTCATATCCGCTTCTTTAGACTCATTAAATGAAGATGTGGAAGAATTAAAAAATAATATGTTAAAGGTTGCCACTTCTGCATTAATAATATCCTTAGTATTAACAATTATTGCTGCAAATAATATGACCAAACCTTTAAGAGAATTGTCTTATGGAGTAGAAAGAGTATCATTAGGAAATTTAGGATATAATGTGAAAAGTAAAACCAAAGGAGAAATTGGAACTCTTATTCAAACCTTTAATGATATGAGTAATAAATTATATAATATCGAAAAAAACAGGAAAACCTTTATTAACAGTATTTCTCATGAATTAAAAACCCCTCTTACTTCCATAAAGGTATTAATAGAATCCCTTTCCATAGGGAATAACAATATAGAAACCTATAGAGAATATTTGTCGGATATATATGGAGAAACAGAAAGAATGGAAGATTTAGTAAATTATCTAATGAATTCTATAAAATTAGAAGAAATTACTCTAGATATTAAAAACCAAGACCTTGGAGAGATACTAGAAGAAACAGTTAAGCTTATATCCCCTTATGCAGAAAAAAATGGAATTCTTTTAACTATTGATAATAAGAAAAAAGTAATAGCTAAATGCGATAGGGATAGAGTAAAAGAAGTTTTATTTAATATTATTGATAATGCTATTAAATATAAGGATGAAGCAAAAGAAAAAAATTATGTTTCAATAACCCTTAAAGATTTTCAGGATAAAGTATTAATAACTATAGAAGATAATGGCATAGGAATAGATGAAAAGAATTTACCTAATATTTTTAAAGGTGGTTTTAGAGTTTTAGAAAATAATGTTCAACAAGAATTCAATGTAGAGGGATATGGCATTGGATTGGCAGTAGTGAAAAATATAATCGATAAACACAATTGGGAAATATCTGTTAAAAGCTCTTTAAAGTTAGGAAGTGCTTTTACTATAACCATTCCGCTTTAGTTTCTTTAGAGTTACTTTTAATATTCTTAACAATTTCTTAATAATTTTTCATTTTATCTTAAAAAGTATTTAGTATAATGTAATCAAATAGAAGAAAGGAGATGATATCATGAAAAAAATTATAGCAATATTTTTATTAGTCCTTATGGTTTTTAGTTTAGCTGCTTGTACAAAATCTAACACTCCTTCTGAAGATAATGATAGAGTAGAAAATCCTCAGGATATAGAAAAGGAGGAAGAGGAAGAGATAGTAGAACCTACTCCTAGTACTGATGAAATAGAAGTAACCCTTTATTTTGCAAACAAAGAATATGTAGAAACAGGAGATGAAAGTTTAGAAAAGTTAATACCAGAAAAAAGAATTGTTGAATATGGAGATATTTCCCTGGAAGAAAGAATCGTAAAAGAATTGATAAAAGGACCAGATTCCGAAAAATTAAATACAGTGATACCTTCAAATGTTAAATTATTAGGTGTTGAAGTTGCTGATGGAACAGCCTTTGTAAATTTTGCTGGAGAAGGACTCTATGGTGGTTCTATGCAGGAAGATTTCACCATAGCTCAAATAGTTAATTCATTAGTAGAACTAGAAAGTGTAGAAAGAGTTCAGTTTCTAATAGATGGACAAAAAGCTGAAACCTTAATGGGACATATTGAAATATCTGAGCCTTTTGAAAAATAGCAAATTGCCCACTAATTAATAAATTTAGATAGTATACAGTAAAAATTATATAGCGAAAAACAAAGGTAGTACAAAGTCTACCTTTGTTTTTTCATTGAAGAAAAATGTAATATTAACCTTTATATGATAAGATATATATAGAGAGTAAATATTTAAATATAATAAAATTCTAAAGAAAGGAGTTTTTGATGAATAAAAATAATCTAAAACAAGAATTTCCTGAAATTAAAAGTTTAATCGATAGGGGCCAAAAAAAGGGGAAACTTACCTATAATGAAATAATGGATTCTTTAGAAGAGATAGATTTAAATCCTGAACAAATAGATAATATATATGATAGTTTAGAAAATATGGATATTGATATAGTTGAAAATAAAGATGAAGAAGATGAGGCTAGCCAAGATTCTATTAAAGATACAGCTCCAACCAGTAAAACTGTAATCGTAGATGACCCAGTACGAATGTATTTAAAAGAAATAGGGAAAGTATCCCTTCTTACTAGAGAAGAGGAGATAGCTTTAGCAAAAAGAGTAGAGGCAGGGGATGAAAAAGCAAAAAAAGAACTTGCAGAAGCAAATCTAAGATTAGTAGTTAGTATTGCTAAAAAATATATAGGCAGAGGAATGTCTTTGTTAGATTTGATACAAGAAGGGAATTTAGGGCTTATTAAGGCAGTAGAAAAATTTGATTATAAAAAAGGCTATAAATTTAGTACCTATGCTACTTGGTGGATACGTCAAGCTATTACTAGAGCCATAGCAGATCAAGGTAGAACTATAAGAATTCCAGTCCATATGATTGAGAATATTAATAAAGTTGTAAGAATGCAAAGAGAACTCGTACAAGAATTAGGTAGAGAACCATATCCTGAGGAAATTGCAGAGCAAATGAATATGGATATAGATAGAGTTAGAGAAATAATGAAAATAGCTTTAAAACCTATATCTTTAGAAACACCAATAGGAGAAGAAGAAGATAGTCAACTAGGTGATTTTGTTGAAGATGACCAAATGGAAACCCCTGCAGAAATAGCAACCCATATAATGCTTAAAGAGGAGCTAATAGATGTTTTAGGCACTTTAACCCCAAGGGAACAAAGAGTATTAGAATTGAGATTTGGCTTAAATGATGGCAGGTCTAGAACTTTAGAAGAAGTAGGCAATGTATTCGATGTTACTAGAGAAAGAATCAGACAAATAGAGGCAAAAGCCCTTCGAAAACTTAGACATCCAAGTAGAAGTAGAAAACTAAAGGATTTCTTAGAAGAATAATAAAGGATTCGCTAAATAAAGTATGCGAATCCTTTACTATATATTTACTCTTTTTAATAGAAATCTAAAAAGGAATGCTTCTCTCCATCTTGCTCCCAACCTAAAATTCCATTTATATTTACATTTTCAGCAGCCCTAAATATAGACATATCCACATTTGTGAAGTTCTTTTTTAAGCCTTCTATTAATTCTTTAATTTCATACCGTTTACTTCCTATTTTTTTGGCAGCTACCATACAAGCACAATTTAATGGCCAAATACCACTATATTGAATAAACCTTTTAATATATTCTTCTTCTATATAATAAAGTGGTCTAATAAGTTCTATGCCTTCATAGTTTTGAGATTTTAATTTTGGTAACATAGTTTTAAAGTTCCCTGAACATAAAAGATTTAATAGAGTGGTTTCTATAACATCATTAAAATGATGGCCTAAGGCTAATTTATTACATCCTAATTCTTGTGCTTTCCCATATAAGGCACCCCTTCTCATCCTAGCACACATATAGCAAGGATAATTCTCTGCAATCCTATTAGCTATTTCAAATATCCCTGATTCAAATATGTGAACTGGAATATTTAAATACTTACAATTTTCTATTAAAAGTTCTTTAATATCTTGATGATATCCTGGATCCATTGCAATAAATTCCAATTGAAAGTTAGTATTCCCATGTTGATGCAATTCTTGGAATAGTTTAGCCATAAGTAAACTATCTTTTCCACCTGAAATAGCTACTGCTATCCTGTCACCTTCTTGGATTAATTCATATTCTTTTATAGCTTTAACAAACTTACTCCATATATGTTTTCTATATCTTTTTATTATACTTCTCTCTATTTCAGCTAAGGACTTTCTTTCCTCTATAGACGTTAAGGTTTCACAACCAGTTCCTGCTAATTTGATTTCTTTTTCAGTCAATTTTATCACTCCATATTTATACTCTTTTATTATTATATCATCCTATTTTTATTTTTTCATATACCTAATAGATATAAGAATGAAATTATTATTAATATATATGGGTAGATATATATTATATAGTTTTATAAGGAGGAGGTAGGATTGGCTAATGAAATATTGAGGTTAATATTATACAGTGCAGAAAATGCTTTTATTCAAGTTACTGTTTTTGTAGGAGCTGTTTTGCTTTTTTTTGGTTACATAGACTACAAATTCTCAGGAAAATTAGTAAGAAAAATTGAAGAATCTAAAAAAACACAACCTATAATTGGATCCCTTTTAGGGTTAACCCCTGGATGTGGCGGGGCCATATTCGTTGTCCCATTATTCCCCAAAGGAACTGTTAGCTTTGGTACCATAGTGGCTACTTTAATTGCTACCATGGGAGATTCAGCCTTTGTGCTTATGTCTGCCATGCCTTTAAAATATATATTAGTAAGCATTATATCCTTTGTAGTTGCTATTATAACAGGGTATATAGTAGATTACTTCAATTTTGGTGATAAACTACTTGAAAAGTATAATGAGAAAAGAAAAAATAAAAGGGAATTGGAATCCCTCCATAAGGGTACGGACCATACTATTCATAATATTGTATTAAGTGAATCTGGCCATGGTACAAATTCCATCTCCCATATAGGTCATTATGAAGGCGATGAAATAGACCTTATTCTTCATCATTCTATAAAAGGTCACCAAAAATTTGGTACTCTAGGGTATAAATTTACCCATAATGGATATATGGTTTATTGGATAATAATAGCTGTGGGACTTATATTTGGAGTATTAGATTTATTCCAAGTAGATTTAAATAATCTAGCTATACCCAATTTAGGCACTATAATGGGTGTAATTGGAACAGGGTTATCCATTATTATGATGATTATGGGTAAAAAGTTTATACAAGCTGACACTCACGAAGAAACTGAATTAAAGGTTCTTTTCCTAAAAGAAACTTTAATACACAATGCTCAAGAAACAGCCTTTGTAGCCACTTGGGTCTTTTTTGCATATTTAGCCTATGAACTATTTATTCTAGGATTAGGTTTAGGAGACTATGTAGCTGGAGAAGCTTTAGTCACATCCTTTTTATCACAAACAGGTCTATCAGCTGTAATAGTGGGAACTCTTATAGGAATTATTCCTGGATGCGGGCCTCAGATAATATTTGTTTCCTTATACACTAAAGGTATTTTACCCTTTGCAGCTCTTTTAGCTAATGCCATCTCTCAGGATGGAGATGCTTTATTTCCTTTAATTGCAATAGATAAAAGATCTGCCTTTTGGTCTACAGTATTTAATACCATAGCTGCATTAGTAGTGGGGTTGTTGGCATATTATATAGAGATTAAGTTTTTTTAAAAATAAAAGTGAGAGATTATATTGTAACAATCTCTCACTTTTATTTACGTCAAATTTTTATATCATATAATATAAAAACATTACCACAACTAAAATTACAGATGAAATATATTTATTATTAAATTTTTTGGATAAAACTAATTCTAATATCATCCCCATTAAAAACAATAAAGAAGCAGATATTATACTTGTTGGAATATTATTCAAATGAGTTGAAGAAAATAAAAGTCGGTCAAACATTAATACCCATATTCCTACAGCCATAGAAAAATAGAATGGAACTACAAAGATTCTAAATAATTTATTAAATTCAACTTTATATTTTTTAGATAATAATAATAATGCTAATAGCCCAAATATTATGCCCCCTAATAAGGATAGATTATAATGGGATATTTTAAATATAGAAAATATATTACCTTTATAAGATTGGATATTTATTATAGCATAGATAAGTCTAGCTCCAATAAATACTACAATCAATAAGATCATAAAAATATCTTCTATTTTGTTTTTATCCTCTTCATATTCCTTGGCTAAAATACCAGCGATGACATAACTAATACTAGCTAAAATAATGGCAAAGGTCATGAACCAAGTTATATTTATTGATTTATAAGTAAAAAAAAATGGTCTCATCTACTCACTTTCCCTAATACCTTCAATGATTTTAGTCATCTGTGCATAAGTCATCATTCCTGGTACTCCACCTAATAATATTCCATCTTTATCAACAAAATATGAGGTAGGAAAAGCGCTTACTAAATAAGTCTTAGCTATATCTCCATCTTCATCTAAAACAACTTGAAAATCATAACCGCCTTTTTCAATATATTCTTCTACCAGTGACTTTTTCTCCATCACATCTACAGCTAATACCACTAAATCGTCATTTTCCTTATCCAACTTTTGAAGATCTGGCATTTCAATATCGCAGTACTTACACCAAGTTGCCCAAAAATTGATTAAAACAATTTTTCCTCTATAGTCAGATAAAGATACCTCATCCCCATTTAAATCTTTGAGAGTAAAATCTGGTGCCTCTTCACCAATAGCAATATCATAGGTCAAGTCTTCAGATGCCTCTTTCTCACCAACATTCTCATCTATATCTTCCGTAATATTGTTTTCGGGTACTGATTTTTCTTTGAGTTCTCCATCCTTTATTGCAGCAAAATAATAGAGTCCTCCAACTAATACTACAGCGAGTATTATTATACCTACAATTTTCCTATTCACTCTATCCCTTCCTTTCATAGCAATAATCTGCTTATATCTATAACCTTGTTAAAGAATACTAGTATCCCAAAAATCACCATAATTAATCCACCAATTTTGGGGACATATATCATAAACTTTTCAGTTTTTTCAAGAAACTTGCTAAATACATTAATAAATAGTGCAGTAAACAAAAAGGGAATTGCCATACCAATAGAATATACTAATAATAGATATACTCCTTTAGAAACCGTATCTGCTCCTCCCGCATATATAAGTATAGATGCCAATACAGGACCAAAACACGGAGTCCATCCTGCAGCAAAAGCCATTCCCATTAAAATTGAACTAAACCAATTAGTAACCTTTTTAGGAGATTTAACTTTGCCCCCCATATTCAAGAATCCTAACTTTATTATGCCCATCATACTTAAACCAAATATTACTATTAATGCTCCACTAACCTTTGAAAAAATATCCTTATTCCTTATAAATATTTTCCCTATAAAACTAGCTGAAGTGCCCATTATCAGAAATATAATGGTAAATCCAATAATAAAGCCGATAGTCCTTGTAACTGCAATTAATCTTCTTTCTGCTAATTCACTTTCCAGATTAACACCAGCCATATACATTATGTACACTGGTATTAAAGGAAGAATACAAGGCGAAAAGAATGATAAAAATCCAGCTCCAAAAGCAATTGGTAATGAAACACTTCCTAACTCCATAATCTCACCCCTAAAATATTATTCCTTACAGTTATATACCCCCTGCCCCTATAATTATAACTATTTTTATAAAAATTGCAAGAAAAAACAAAATAGCAGGTAATTTTATTAATACCCACTATTTGTTTTCCTAATAATTCTGCCTCTATATGATGCTATTAATAATTGGTAACTAGCACCTCCATAGTTTTAGATGATTTGTTCTTGCTTCTGTTTTTTTGATAATTTGAATTTCTATAACTATAATCTAAATAATGTACCTTATATTTTCTACTCCATTGCTCTAATATGATATTTCTTCTATCATTATTCTCTATTATATTGGAAAGAGCAAACTTTATCCCTTTCGAATTTATTTGATCTAATAATCTTAAAAGTTTTTCCTCATTGTCTACATTCCAACCATTTTTTTCATTATATGTAGCTTTAGCTATTAAATAAGGGGGATCAACATAGAAAAACAGATCTTTTTCATCATACTTATCTATGTCTAAATCAATAAAATCTGCTACATGAAACTCTATATCAATAGACTTGATCCTATCTATAAATTTGGATAAATTCCTTTGCAAATTATTATTAAAATCCCTTTTTCCTACTGGTATATTACATTTACCTTCATTATTAAATCTTATTTGATTATTAAATGCATATATAGTTATAGTATAGAACATCATATCCTTATAAAAAGATTCCCCTATTAATCCATTATAATCTTCTCTTAATTTAGTGAACCTAGATTTGTTATAACTTCCTAATCCATCCATGCTATTACATCCATAATATTCATATCCATATTTAGATGAATTAGAAAGATTATATGTATCGATAATATGAAATATTGTTTGAAATATATTCTCTTTCCTATGCAATAAAAAACTGTTGAAAAGACTTATTAATTCTTTTTGATTATCTATAGATATTATTTTATTAGCCTCTACATTTGCACCAACATTACTGCCGCCAGAAAATAAATCAACCATGGTATTTATTTCCTTAGGAAATAAAGGTAATAACTGATTTAGTAATCTATATTTACCTCCTGTAAAATTCAAAGGTGATTTTACTAGTTTATAATTACCCAATATTTTTGACAATGTTTTTACGCTCCTCTATATCCATACTCCTAGCCATATCCTATTGAATAGATTCATATATTATAATTATATACCATATTATTATCCCAAATCAATTTCATGATTTGCTTCCACTTATTATATATAGGCCTTATTAAAGAAAAATTTAAGAATAACCCTAAAGAGGTTTAATTATTATGATATAATTATAATACTAAATATCATTGGTATAACAATATATATTAATGATAGTAAATAGGATGTGATAAAATGGAAAGTACTGATAAAAAGGATTTGTTACTTTCTCAAATTAATAAAAATTCTATATTGTTTTTTTCACTATTTTCAGCTTGGTTGTTGACAATTCCTTTTCATGGTCAGCTAATATATTGTCTTTATGGAAAATTTAATATAGATTTGAGAAACATTCCTTTAATCTCCATTTCAGCACATTTTCTAGGATTGATATTTTCTGGATATATTGTGGATAGTTTAAATAAGGCAAATAAGGCTATTATACATATAACCATAATATGTATTATTGGTACTATGATGTTTTTTCTGCCATATAATTTATTGTGGAATATTTCGCTTTATGCTATGTCTTTTGCTGCTGGGATATATATAGGGTCTTGGGGTTTTTACTTTAAAAAGTTTACTAAGGCAAACAAAAAGGTAGAGACAATTGTAAAAGTGCTAATTTTATCAAATGTATTTATGCTTATAATAAATACTATAGCAATAAATATTTCCATTTATTTCGCTTTATCCCTAACCATTACTTTCCTAGTAATCTCTTTAATCGTTGTATCGAATATACCAAAACCTAATATTCTAGGAAAGGGAAAAGATGTAATAATTAAGGTGATTGATATTTCTAAGCCAATGGGATTGCTATGGATTTTCATAGCAATAATCACCATAAACTCTGGTCTTATGTATAGTGTTGTTACCCCAGCTTTTAGTCATCATGTAAAGCTTACAAGCTGGTATTGGGCTATCCCATATATAGTAGTGCTTTTCTTATTGATGAAATCCCCAGATAAAACAAATAAAGCTTACATATTGAATATAGCAATTGCCATCATAGGAATATCCTTTTTATTATTTATTATATTAGATAGATCTATCCCTAGCTATTTGTTGATTAATACACTAATGTTAGGTGCATTTGGGGTCTGTGATTTATTTTGGTGGAGTATTATTGGCGAATTGATTGATTACGTGAAAAACCCTGCCAAAATATTTGGTATAGGATTATCGGCAAATGTATTTGGCATATTAGTTGGAGATGTGATAATAGCTAAATTAAATATTACGGCAATTGAATTTAATTCAACGGTTTTTGCTTTAATAATAGTATTCATTATATTGATGATACTACCCTCTTTACATAAACATCTATCCCTAATCATCAACCAACATATATTCTTGTTTAGATTGTATGATAATAAATCAGAAAAAGTAGAAGATACCATTAACAAATACCCAGGATTAACAAGTAGGGAAAATGAAATAGTAGATTTATTATTAAAGGGAAGAACCTATAAAATGATAGCTGAAGAATTATATTTAAGCGAAAATACTATAAAAACTCATATTAAAAATATATATGCTAAGTATAATATAAATAGCAAAGCGGAATTGATTAAAATCTTAACCATCACCCGAAAAAGGTGATGGCTTTTTTTATTTTCATACTTTTTAGGTGGAGATAAAATAAAAATAATAAATTATATTATTAATAAGCATATTTATAGGAGGAGTTGCCCATGGAGGAAATAGTCCTTGATTCTTTTACTGGTTTTAAAAAAGCTGGATTTATGAAATATGATTACTGGATATTCGTATTTACTAATTATAGAATACTTATAAATATTATAACCAGCGCAATGTATTCAAAAGCTATAAATGCTAATAATGTATATATCAATAATCTAGAAGACATTAGCTATATAACAAATAGAGAAAGATTTTTGGACATGAAACCAGAAGATATTTTAGCTGAAAATCCTGATAATTTCATTATTGAATATAATGAAATTAATAAAATTAAATATACCAAATCCAAAATAATCTCCTCAAAGGATAAATATGAATCTAATTATATTATTCCACCTGAAATTACAATAGAGTATGGGAAAAAAGTATATAAATCAACGGTTGGAGGAGTAAATAATTATTTGGATTTTGAAGATAGTTTTATTGATTTAATAAAGAATATATTAGGAGATAAGTTTATGATAAAATAAACGGCGGAAAGGAGTATACCAATGGAAAAATCTAATACCACTGATTATACTTTGCTCACTATGATGACCGAAAAAAACAAAGTTTATTATATAGATGGAGATGGAAAATTACAAGGATTAATAACAAATTATTATCCCAATTCAAATCAAATATATTCCCAATGTTCAGTTATTGATGGATTAGTTAATGGTCCGTATAAATACTATTATGAAGATGGAAATCTAAAAGTAGAAGAGAATTACAGTATGGGTGTACTCCATGGATTATATAAAGTGTTGCATCAAGATGGATTTTTGCTGTTAATTGGTCAATATAAGGATGGTAAATGTGTTGGAACATGGACTACTTGGTGGAATAATGAAATACTTCAATCAACTGGCTCATATATCAATGGACTAAAAGATGGTGAATGGACTTATTACCATGAAAATGGAAACAAAAAAGAAGAAGGAAGTTATAGAAATGGAATAAAAGTAGGGGAATGGATTTACTATGAAGTTAACGGAAAAGAATCAAGGATAGAAATGTATCCTTGATTATCATATTATCCGGTAGTGTAAAATAATTTGTGCTTTTAGGAAATAAAATTCTCTTTTCTGGCAAGAATCTAAATAAGACCAAAACCAGAAAGGAGAATTTTTTATGGCAA
>NZ_PPXX01000016.1 GCF_021655075.1 Clostridium sp. Cult2 | reverse complement strand
TTGGTTTATTAGGTGTGCATTTTTTTATTATTAGTTTTTCAAAAAATATTTAATATTATTTTGCTAAAATCTATTGACTTTAATTAGCTGGTCTTTATTACTATTTAAAAATATTTTTTCCAAAAAACAAATAAATATTCCAAAACAGTAACCCTATATTGGTCTATTACATACTATACAGTGAGGAAGGAAATAATAAGGAGGTAAATATTATGGTTGATGAAACTAAAATTGCAGGTGGAAAAAGAAGAGGTGGCTTAGGCGATGTTTTTAATGAAATAGATGATGAATTATTATTCTTCTTCTTACTACTTGTAGTATTATTTAATAATGGCTGTTGGTTTAACGACGGAGACGATTCTTTACTATTTTTCTTCTTGTTGTTAGTCATATTATTTACAAATGGTTTGTGTTTCTAATCCCGTATAATCATACGGGATTTTTTTTGACAATTAAGTATATAAATCCTCGATTTAATAAATGTGTTTGGAAATTTTGTCAAATATGATAAAATTAATATACATAGAAAAAAAGGGAGGGATTCTTATAATAGTGTTCTTATTAAAATTATTATTAATTGGCATTTTATTCTTTGTTTTTACCTATTATCCGATATCTATGTATTTTTATATAGTAATTGGTGTTATTATCATTTTGGAAATTATTTCATATTTACTTCTAAACCATGAAGATAATAGGAAAAAAATTGAAGGAGGGGTAGAGGAGGTAGCAAAGGGTAATTTATCAAAGAAATTTGATATTAGTGACAAAAAATATGGTAAAATTGGTGAAAATCTTAATCAAATATTAAATAATTATAGGGATGCATTATCCCAAATTACATATTCTTCCCAGCAAGCACTAGGGATAACTAACGAGTTAGCTATAGCTACCAAAGAAACGAATCAATCAATTAATGAAATAGCTCAAGCAATAGAGGACATATCCATAGGAGCAGAAGAGCAAAAGAATAGGGTAGAAGAGTTAATGGTTATGAACAATAATTTAAAATCTACTTCACTGGAAACAACGGAAGAAAACAAAAAAGCTCAAGAACAATGGAAAAAAACTAATCAGTCTTTTGTTGAAACAGGTGATATATTAGGCAACTTAATCTCTAATATGACCAATAGAATGAATAGGAATCAAACTTTGATTAAAGAAGCAGAGATTATTTCCAAAAATGTACATGAAATAAACAATATTGTAGACATGGTAAAAGATATATCAGGTCAAACCAATCTTTTGGCCTTAAATGCTGCAATTGAAGCTGCAAGAGCAGGGGAGTATGGAAAAGGGTTTTCAGTAGTTGCAGATGAAGTAAGGAAGTTAGCGGAAATGACTGGTGAGGCTACAGATAAGATAAACAACATGATACAAGAGTTTGGACAGGATATAAATATACTACTATCCAATCTTAAGGAAAGCATAGTAGAAGAACAAAAGGATGCAGGTTTAGCTAAAGAAACCCAATCATCTTTTGGAGAAGCAAGTGAGACTCTAAATACTATCAACAGTGTAATTAAAACAACGGATAAAAAGATGTTTAATCAGCTTAACGAAATAGATAGAATTATTGAAAGCTTGAAAGTTATAACCACTATATCGGAAGAAACTGTGTCTGGAACTCAACAAATTTCTGCCTCCATAGAAGAACAAGCGGCTATCATGGATGATATAAGCAATAATGCCTTTACTCTAAATCATATAAACAAGGAGCTGGAAAAGGAAATTGAATATCATTCAAAGGTGGTTATGGATAAAGATATATTAGATAAAATAATAGAAAAAAGCCTTAAAGTAGTCAACCAAATTAGGGAAAGTGAGGACATAAGGATTTTCAATATTGAAGCTCATAACAGGATATACAAAGATATAATTTATAAAAATCCTAATATCGATTTAATATATCTATATGATACCCACGGGGAATTGATATCTGCTAGTGAAGAAATTGAAGATTTTGATGTAAGGAATAGGCCTTGGTTTGTTGGAGCTTTAAATAGTGAAACTTATATTTCAGATTTTTACATTAGTTTAGATACAAAAAAGGTTAGTATCACCATTTCAGCTCAAATAAAGGATATGGATAATAACTTTGCTGGAATAATAGGTTTTGATATACAAATAGAAAGTTAATAGTCTAAAAAAACACCTTAAGGTTATACTTTCCTTAAGGTATTTTTTTAAAAAAACAATAAAAAGTATAGCATAATTATATAAATGTGCTATAATATATACATAATAAAAAGATAATAGGAGGTTTATTACATGGTAGAGCTTAAATATATAAGATGGTTTAACCAAATAGACAAAGATGACATACCTATTGTTGGTGGAAAAGGAGCAAATTTAGGAGAACTTACCCAAAAGGGTTTAGATGTACCTCCTGGATTTTGTGTAACAGCTGGGGCTTATACCCATTTTATAGACAGAGCAGAACTAGGCGATAAAATAAGAGCCAAAATTGAAAACTTAGATGTAGAAGATTCTATTGAGTTACAAAAGGCTAGTGGAGAAATTCAGCAATTAATAAATTCAGCTCAAATTCCAGAAGAGCTGGAAAATGAAATAAAGTCAGCTTATGACCAATTTAGTGATGAAATTAAAGTTGAAAATCCAGAAGTAGCTGTTAGATCTTCAGCTACAGCAGAAGATTTACCAGAAGCCTCCTTTGCAGGACAGCAGGATACGTATCTTCATATTAGTGGCAAAGAAGAACTATTAAACCATGTGAGAATGTGTTGGGGTTCCCTTTGGACAGCTAGAGCAATATACTATAGGGAAAACCAGGGTTTTAATCATTTTGATGTAAGTCTATCTGTAGTAATACAAAAAATGGTAAACAGTGAAAAGTCGGGTGTCATGTTTACTGCTAACCCAGTCAATAATAATAAAACTGAAATAATGATTAATGCTAGCTGGGGTTTAGGTGAAGCCGTAGTATCAGGTGCAGTAACCCCTGACGAGTATATCGTAAACAAAGAAACTAAAGAAATTACTGAAAAACATATTGCAGAAAAAACCATTATGATAGTTAAAAAGGACATAGGCATTGGGACAACTGAAATAAAAGTAGGAGATTATATAGGGTACGAAAATATCAATAAACAATGTTTAACAGATGAAGAGATAATAGAATTAGCTAATTATGGATTGAGGATTGAGGAGATGTATGGAAGTTTCCAAGATATAGAATGGGGATTCGATAAGGATACCAAAAAATTATATATATTACAATCTAGACCTATTACTACTTTAAAGGGGGGGACTACGTTGGAAAAAGAAGTAGTACAAGAAGAATTGAACTCATTAGTTAGAGGTTTAGCTGCTTCACCTGGAATCAATTCAGGAAAAGTTAAAAATATTAAAGATATATCAGAAATAGCTCGAGTTGAAGATGGAGACATTCTAGTTACAATTATGACTAACCCAGATATGGTACCTGCCATGAGAAGGGCTAGTGCAGTAGTAACAGAAGAAGGAGGCAGGACCTGTCATGCTGCCATAGTTTCAAGGGAATTGGGAATTCCATGTATAGTTGGAGCTAAAGGTGCAACAGAAGTATTAAAAGAGGGCATGGAAGTCACCGTAGATGCTAAAAGAGGAGTTGTATATGAAGGAATAGTTCTTCAAGAAGATAAAAAGGAAGAAAAGGAATTAAAAGTATCCCAAGATGTTATGATAAGTGACGACTTAGTGCATCAATTAGCACCTATTACTGCAACTAAAATATATATGAATCTAGGAGAACCATCTATAATAGGTAGGTATAAGAATTTACCTTTTGATGGAATTGGCCTAATGAGAACAGAATTCATCTTTACCAATTTAGTAGGTGCTCATCCTATGTATTTAGTAAAAACTGGCCAAGGGCAGTTGCTTATAGATAAGATGGCAGAAGGTATAACTATGGTTGCTCAAGAAATATATCCTAAACCAATTGTGGTAAGGCTTAGTGATTTTAGAACTAATGAGTTTAGAGGTTTAAAAGGCGGAGATGAAGTAGAGCCAATAGAAGCAAATCCAATGATAGGCTGGAGAGGAGTATCCAGATATATTTCTCCCGATTATGAAGAAGGATTTAGACTAGAATGTAGAGCAATGAAAAAAGTTAGAGAAGAGTTTGGACTTGAAAATGTATGGGCAATGTTACCTTTTGTAAGGACTACTTGGGAATTAAAAAAGGTAAAAAAGATAATGGCAGAAGAAGGATTAGTTCAAGATAAAGGTTTTAAAATTTGGATTATGGCAGAAGTACCATCAGTAGTATTTGAGGCTGAAGAATTTGCTCAAATGGTAGATGGATTTAGCATAGGGAGCAATGATTTAACTCAATTGGTAATGGGGGCCGATAGGGATTCAGGCATATTAAACAATATGGGTTATTTTGATGAAAGAAACGAAGCAGTTAAAAGAGCCATATCCATACTTATAAAAGCAGCCCATAAGTATGGAAAAACAATATCCATCTGCGGTCAAGGACCATCTCAATATCCAGAATTTGCAGAGTTCTTAGTCCAAGAGGGAATAGACAGCATAAGTGTAAACCCAGATACGGTAGCCTATACTAGAAGATTAGTTGCTACAGTAGAACAAAGGATGATATTAAATAAAATTAGGAATCTATAATATTCATATAGATGAAGTTGATTAATAGACCCTTTAAAAAGCCTTAGGATTTTTCTAAGGCTTTTTAACTTTTTGTATATAATTATTTCCTATTCACATCATCCACCCATTCCTTTGCCTCAATAATTGCATCCAAAGTAGGAATAGCTACATTGGTATTTGGGATTCTCTTTTTTACATTGTAAAAGGCATCTGTTGTCGTACTTAAGCTTTTAGGTTCTCTATACATTTGATATCCTATACTAGTATTGACCACAGGTTCTTTTTCAGGGTTTTTATTTTTATTAACCACAAAAATCCCTCCTTTTATTTATTATTTACACTATTTGAAAAAATATGATAAACTAATATGGTAACAATATGTTAAAAGACTATAGGGAGATGATGTATTGACTAGTGAAAGATTATTAAGGGATATTGAGTTTATTGTGGAATTGGATAAGATGAAATCCATATTAAGGCAAACCAGCCTAATTGACAATTCAAAAAGAGAAAACGATGCAGAGCATTCTTGGCATATTTCGGTAATGGCAATGATTTTATCCGAATATGCTAATGAAGATATAGATATATGCAAAGTAATAAAAATGCTTTTAGTCCATGATTTAGTGGAAATATATGCAGGAGATACATTCTGTTATGATAAAGCAGGAAATATGGATAAAAAAGAAAGAGAATTAAAAGCAGCAGATAAGATATTTGGTATATTGGATAGAGATAAAGGTGAGGAATTAAGAAACTTATGGGATGAATTCGAAGAAATGAAAACAAAAGAAGCTATATTTGCAGCTTCTATGGATAGACTTCAGCCATTTTTTAACAACTATTTTTCAGGTGGAGGAACTTGGAAAAAATTCAATGTTTCAAAAAAAGATATATATAAAAGAATAGCCCCACTAAAGGAAACATCAGAAGAACTATGGAAATTTACCGAAAAGATGATAGAAGATGCTTTCGAGAAAGGCTATATAACAAGAGAATAAGACAAGGGGACGGTTCTGTTGTCTTATAAGACAACAGAACCGTCCCCTTGTCTTTTAATTCCTAAAATGCAGGGATAACTCCACCTTCATAATTTTCTTCTATAAATTTTCTAACCTTTTCACTTTGTAGTACTTTCATCAATTTAACATACTTTTCTTCCTTTTCTTCACCAGCTCTTATGGCAATTATATTGGGATAAGGAGAGTCTTTTTCTTCTAATATTAATGAATCTTCTGTAGGTACAAGTTCTGCTTCTAAAGCATAATTTCCATTGATTATAGCACCATCAACTTCGTTTAATACCCTAGGTAGGTAAGCAGCTTCTAAAGCTCTAAGCTTTAAATTTTTAGGATTTTCAATAATATCATTTTCGGTAGCCGATATACCCACTTCAGGATTTAGTTTAATCAATCCATATTTTTCAAGAAGTAGCAATGCTCTTCCTCCATTGGTAGGATCGTTGGGAAAAGCAATTTCGCTACCATCTTCCAGTTCATCAATGGTTTCAAATTTAGTGGAATACAATCCCATTGGTTCAATATGAACTCCCCCAATGGACATAATGTCTATATTCTTTTCTTCTTTAAAATTGTTCATATATGGTTCATGTTGAAAGAAGTTTGCATCTAATTCTTTTTCAGCTAAAGCTAAGTTTGGCTTTACATAATCGTTAAATTCTATTATTTCTAGTTCCACTCCTTCTTCCTTCAAATCTTCTTCTATAAATTCAATTAATTCCCTATGAGGTCTAGGAGATACTCCAATTCTAATTACATTATCAGAACCATTATTTTTACTACATCCTACTAAGGATGTTAAAACTAATACTATAGTTAAAGTTATTAACGCTAATTTTTTCAATTTTATTTCCCCCTTATTTTTTGTTTACACTTGTTGATAATTTATTTCCTAAATACTGTATTCCTTGAACTAATAATACGATTACAAATACGGAGACTGCCATAATATCCGTTTTAAATCCATATAATCCATATCTAATGGCTAAATTTCCTAATCCACCACCTCCAATGGCTCCTGCCATGGCTGAATAACCAATTAGATTAATTATGGTCATAGTTATACCTAGAATTAAAGATGGCATAGCTTCAGGAATAAGTACTCTAAATATAATTTCTGGTACCGTTGCCCCCATGGAAAGGCTCAATTCTATTACTCCCTTATCTACTTCTTTTAAAGAAGATTCAATTATTCTAGCTACAAATGGTGCAGCAGCTATGGAAAGAGGTACAATGGTTGCAGTAGTTCCAATGGTTTGGCCAACAATTAATTTTGATATGGGAAATACTACAATCATCAATATTATAAATGGAAAAGAACGCAATACATTTATAATACTATTTAAAACTTTATTTAATGCTGGTTTTTCCCATATATTATTTTTTTCAGTAATAACCAATATAATTCCTAATGGAAAACCAATTACTAACGAAAAAAAAGTAGAGAAAAATACCATATACAGTGTTTCTAATAAAGAAGGAATAATCAATTCAGCCATCTACATCACCTCCACATTCACATTTTCATTCTTTAGATGTTCTATTGCTCTTTCTATTTCATCCTTTTCTCCTGAAAGCTCAAGGATTAAATATCCTACACTAGTGCTCATCAACTCATTAATATTTCCTGATAATATATTTACATCAATATCAAATTTTCTAATCATCTGAGATACTATGGGTTTTTTAGCACTTTCCCCTAAAAAGCTTAATCTAATAAGTGTACCTTTAAATTGATATGGTTTAATAGTTTCATCTTCCACATTGAATTTTAAGCCGCTAATAAAGGCGTTTGCGGTTTTAGTCTTTGGATTTTTAAATAATTCTTCTACAGTGTTCATCTCGATAATTTTACCATCTTCAATAATGGCTACTCTATCGCATATATCCTTAACTACCTCCATTTGATGGGTAATAAGGACTATAGTTAAATTAAACTCTTTCCTTATCCTATTAAGTAGTTCTAATATAGATTTTGTTGTTTTTGGGTCTAGGGCAGAAGTGCCTTCATCGCTTAATAGTATTTTAGGATTATTAGCTAAAGCCCGTGCAATTGCAACCCTTTGTTTCTGACCTCCACTTAGCTGAGAAGGATAAGCATCTTTTTTATCAGATAGTTCTACATAATCTAATAGAGTATTGACCCTTGAATCAATTTCATTTTTTGAAAGACCTTCCAGTTCCAGTGGAAAAGCAATATTTTTATATACAGTTTTTTGGGATAACAAATTAAAATGTTGAAAAATCATCCCAATATCTTTTCTCATATTTCTTAAATTTTTTTTATCCAGAGAAGTAATATCTACTCCCTCGATGTAAATCTTACCTTCACTTGGTTCTTCCAATCTATTTATACATCGGATTAAAGTTGATTTACCAGCTCCACTTAATCCGATGATTCCAAAAATTTCTCCTTTGTTAATTTGGAGGTTAACATCTTTTACTGCCCAGATTCTATTATCTCCATCTTCAAAACTTTTTGATAGATTTTCTAATTTAATCACTAAATATCCCCCTTTAAAAATTGACTAATAAAAAACCCCTACATTTGATAGAGGTAAAATAAAAAAACCTCTTTACAAGAAAGAGGTTAATTATCTCTTCCTTATCTCCCGGTATTACAATTAACACCGCTGGATTTAGCACCTTGCCTATACAGGTTGCTGGGTTTCACTGGGCCAGTTCCCTCCACCACTCTTGATAAGAGCATATTATTTATTTTTGTATTTAACAAATATTTTAATACTAAAATCCTTTTTTGTCAATACCTTTTTCCAATTTATATGATTATTCTATGATAATGTCATATTAAATTCATTCTGATAAAATGTCATATATGAGAGAGGAGATATTTAATATGACTCAAAAAGAAATAAC
>NZ_PPXX01000015.1 GCF_021655075.1 Clostridium sp. Cult2 | reverse complement strand
AAGGGGTAGTGTATGCATTTTTATTGGCATTTATAGGGTGTATGACATTTATTATCCTATAATGGAAAACAAGATCTAAAATTTACATAACAGGAGTTACTAACCTATTTTTTGATTCCTGTGTATTATATCTTAGATAAGTGAGTTTTAACAATCTAGTCATATGCTGGATAAAATTTTATGTTTTTTAGGATTAAAATTTAAATCTTTACCAATAATATAGTTAACAATATTATTGGAGGCGATATTTTGAATATTAGATTATTTGTCATAGCTATAACACCAGCAATTGCTATAATATTCGGCATATATTTAAGTGATAGACATGACAGGGAACCTGCAAAGCTATTAATACTAACGTATTTATTAGGTGCTTTAGCTGTAATACCTATATTAATAGTTGAAGAGCTATTTTTGAGTTTTAACATTTTTTCTGGAATATTAGAAGCAGCTTATACAGCCTTTATTGTGGCAGGGCTTACAGAGGAGTATTTTAAAAGACTTGTCATATTGAAAGTTCCTTATAAGACAAAATATTTCAATGAAAAATTAGATGGTATAGTCTATGGAGTATTTTCTGCCATGGGTTTTGCTACTGTGGAAAATATAGTGTATGTAGTATATAGATATGCTAATAATCCTCATGTTGGATTATATAGGGGAGTTTTTTCTGTTCCTGCTCATGCGGTATTTGGAATAACTATGGGATATTATCTATCTTTAGCAAGATTTGACACAGATAGTAGAAGGGCTAGAAAAAATATGAGAAGATCTTTATATATGCCTATACTTCTCCATGGAACTTTTAATTTTATACTAATGTCTAATGTACCTCAACTTAGCTTATTATTTGTTCCCTATGTAATCTATATATGGTGGATAAACCAAAGAAAGTTAAGTAAATTCATCTATGATTCTAGAAGTAGGATTATAGATATTGAAAGGGAAGAATAACGACAGTTGAAAATTCTTTTTATAAATTGTAAAATAATAATATAACCTATGAAATGGGGATATTTATGAAAAGAAAACATATTATTATATTAGCACTAATCTTAGCATTATTATCTCTTTTAATTGCTAATCATTTTTTACCTAATCTAATGTCTATAAATGACAGGACAAGCTCTCAAGAAGAAATAGAGTCTTCAAGCCATGTAGAAGAACATATTGAAGAAGATTTAGTAGAAGAAAGGACAACTACAGCAACTCTATTAGCAGTTGGTGATATAATGTTTCATATGCCTCAAGTGAGAGCTTCTTATAATTCAAATAGTAAAACTTATGATTTTAAAGATGTCTTTAAATATGTGAAGAAGTATATAGAGGCTGCTGATTTATCCATAGGTAATTTTGAAACCGTTACAGCTGGCAATGAAATAGGATTTTATGGTTTCCCCAGATTTAATTCTCCTGAAGAAACTTTAGAAGCTATAAAATATGCAGGGTTTGATATACTTACTACTACTAATAATCATGCTTTAGACCAGGGTAAAAATGGATTAATAAATACTATAAAAATCATTGAAAAAGAAGGTATGAAAAATATCGGAACCTATAAGGAGCCAAATAATACTATATTAATTACAGAAATAAATGGAATTAAAATTGCTTTATTATCTTATTCCTATGGTTTTAATGGATTAGAACATACATTATCAGAAGAAGATTTTTCCTTTATGGTGAATAAAATAGATGAGGATATTATAAAAGAGGATATAGAAAAAGCGAAGACTCTAGAATCAGATGTAGTGGTAGCCTTTATTCATTGGGGAAATGAATACCAGAAAGAGCCTTCTGAATATCAAGTGGAATTAGGAAGGAAAATGGTGGAATGGGGTGCCAACATTATCTTTGGGAGCCATCCCCATGTAATACAGAAATCAGAGATTATTAGTTATGGTGGAAAGGATAATTTTATCATATATTCTATGGGAAACTTTTTATCCAATCAACGAAAAGAGAACACCAGTAATCAATATACTGAAGATGGAACAATGGTAAAAATCCAACTTGAAAAAGATTTATCTAGAGGTGAAACTCATATTAAGGATATTGCATATATACCCACCTGGGTTAGAAGGTACAGAGATACTAGACTAAAATATAGGATACTTCCTATAGAAGATTTTTTGGAAGGTGAAGAATTGTACCCTGAGTTAGATGAAGCTGAAAGAAGAAGAATTAAAGAGTCTTATAATGATACTCTAGACAAGTTGATTAAAAATTAACCAATTTCTGAATTTATTTACATTTTCAAATTGCTATTATTTAGTTCAAATTACTATTTATTTGTTATATAATAATAATGTGTGATAAAACATGATGAAGGTGTGGTAACCCTTGGAAAAATTAATAGGTTTGTTTTTAAACTTAAGAGTTAGAGATATTATAGATATTTTAATAGTGGCTATGGCTTTTTACAAACTATTTATGTTAATTAGAGAGACTAGAGCTGAACAACTTACTAAGGGAATTCTCGCTCTATTTGTTTTTACAAAGATAAGCGAGTGGATTGAACTCTATACCGTATTTTGGATTTTAGAAAAAGCTATGACAGTAGGAGTTTTAGCTTTACTTATAGTTTTTCAACCTGAATTAAGGAGAGCTTTAGAGTATATAGGTAGAAGTAGCTTTTTTACTAAATCCTTTATGGAAATAAAAGATGAAAGTTTAAGTCAAGTAGTAGAGGAGATTGTAGAAGCAGTAGCTTCCCTTTCTAGACAGAAAATTGGAGCTCTTGTAGTTATGGAAAGAGCTACAGGTTTAAGTGAAGTGGTAGAGACAGGAACAAAAATAGATGGCAAAGTTTCTAGTGACCTTCTCATAAATATTTTTATCCCTAATACTCCACTCCATGATGGTGCTGTAATTATAAAGGAAGATATGATAAAGGCTGCTGGATGTTTTTTACCATTGACAGATAATACATCTCTTAGTAAAGATTTAGGTACTAGACATAGGGCAGCTCTTGGTATTTCTGAAAAATCTGATAGTCTATCTATAGTGGTTTCAGAAGAAACAGGAGCCATATCCATTGCTGAAAATGGTAGTCTAGCCAGATACTTAGATACAAAGACCTTGAGACAAATATTGATGGATATGTACAAGCCTAAAGATCCAAAAAACACATTTATTACAAAATGGAGGCGAAAAGATGAGCAAAGAGAAAGGGAATGATCTAACATTAAAAATCTTTGCTCTAATTATAGCGATCATTTTGTGGAGCTATGTTATGAGTAAAGAAAATCCCCCATTTAAAAGTGAGCTTAAAAATGTAAATGTAGATTTTATAAATGAATCTGTCTTAGAAAGACAAGGATTAGTAGTAATGGAACCTAAAAATGCAAACATTAAAGTAACTATTTCTGGTAGAAGGTCCGACGTGTTAGAGGTATCTAAAAAAGATATAATAGCTCAGGTAGATTTAAATGGTTATTCAGAAGGGAATGTGAAAGTTCCCGTATATGTTCAAGTTCCAGATGATGTTAGAATTGAAGATTATAGTCCTAAGGAAATACTATTTAAATTTGATAAAATTATTAGGGAAAATAGTCCTGTAGTCATTGAAACCCAAGGTAAATTACCTGAGGGCTATGTTTTGGGGACTCCAGAGATTAAACCCCAATCCGTATATATTGAAGGACCAAGAACCTGGATTAATTCTGTTGCAAAAGTTGTAGCTTATGTAGACGTTTCCAATAAAACAGAGGATATAAAAGTAACGGTACCAATTAAGGTGGTAGACGATGAAGGGGAAGATGTAAGGGGAGTTACAAAGGAACAAAACGTAGTAGATATATATATTCCTGTATACCAAACTAAAAAGTTACCAATAGAATTGCAAACTGAAAATCAATTACCAGATAATTATGAAATAGTCAATGTAAATATTAATCCTAGTACTATTGAGATTAAAGGTAAAAAAGAGGACTTAGTAGGAATCTTTTCTATTAATACTAAGCCTATAGATATAAATACATTAATAGACAATATAAATGTACCAATCGAATTAGAATTGCCTGAAGGTGTAAGCCTAGTTAATCCAGATAAAAAGATTACAATTACTTTAAATATTGATGAAAGCAGGACTAGGACTTTTGATTATACTTTAAAAGATGTAGAAATTAAAAATATGGATACAAGCCTTTATATTGATGAGGAGGATTTAAATAAACCCTTTACAGTGACTGTCAAAGGAATTAGTTCCATAATAGATTCATTAGAAAAAGAAGATTTAGGTTTAGAGTTAGATTTAAGGAATTTAGAGGAAGGAAGTCATAGGGTAAATATAGAAATCCGATTAGAAGATGGGATTGAAATAATAAGCATACTACCTGAAAGTTTTGATATCAAACTAATAAAAGAATAGGAAGATAAATATGGATAGGAAATATGTTTTAGTAATAAATCCTGGTTCAACCTCGACCAAGGTAGCAATCTATGATGGAGAATTTGAAGTAAAATCATATAAAATAGAACATAGCAAAGGTGAATTGGAAAGGTATGGAGAAGTTTCAGACCAATATGAATATAGATTAAATTTAATTCATACTTGGTTAGAGCAAGAAAATATCCATAAAAGCAGCTTAAAAGCAGTAGTAGGTAGAGGAGGATTGTTAAGATTTGTTCCAGGAGGTACCTATCTAGTTACAGACAAGATGATAGAGGACTTAAAATTAGGCGTTGGCGGAGAGCATGCTGCAAATTTAGGTGGTATTCTAGCAAGAGGGATTGGAGCAGAAGAAGGTATAAACTCTTATATAGTAGATCCTGTATCGGTTGATGAATTTGAAGAAGTGGCAAGGATTTCGGGTTTAAAATTAATAGAAAGAAAATCCTTAATACATGCTTTAAATATTAAGGCTGTATCCCATAGGAGAGCTGAGGAACTTAATAAAGATTTAAAGGATTTAAACTTAATAGTAGCCCATTTGGGAGGAGGCATATCCATAGCCCCTGTACAAGATGGCCGTATGATAGATGTAAACAATGCTAGTGAAATGGGACCCTTTTCTCCAGAGAGAGCTGGTGGATTACCAGTCGGGGATTTAATTAAAATGTGCTATTCAGGAAAATATAGTATTGAAGATATGAAAAAAAAGATAAAAGGGAAAGGTGGTCTCATGTCTTATCTAGGAACTATAGATGCTAGAGAAGTAGAAGATAGAGTAGATTCAGGGGATGAATATGCAAAGCTAATATATGATGCAATGATATATCAGATAGGGAAGGAAATAGGAGCAATGTCTACAGTTCTGAAAGGAAAAGTAGACAATATCATATTGACAGGAGGTTTGGCCTATTCAGATTATTTAGTCAATAGTTTAAAAGAAATGGTATCCTTTATAGCTAATGTTATAGTCTACCCTGGTGAAGACGAAATGGGTGCTTTAAATAAAGGCGTACTAAGGGTATCGAAAAACCAAGTAAAACCTAAAATATATGAAGAAGAGGTGATGCCTGATGGTTAAATCCTTTGCTGATTTAATTGCTTTAGCTCAAGAGAAAGAAGTAAAGAAGCTATCCGTAGCAGTAGCAGAGGACAGACAAGTTTTAGAAGCAGTTAAATCCGCAGTAGATTTAAATATTGTCCAACCAATTTTAGTTGGGGACAAGCTTAAAATAGAGGAAATAGGTAAGAAAACAGGATTAGACTTATCCAAGATTGAGATAATTGATGAAAAGGATGGTACATTAGCAGCAAAAAAAGCTACTGAATTAGTTAGTAGTAAAAAAGCCGATATATTGATGAAGGGATTAATAGACACATCTATTATAATGAAACAAGTATTGGATAAGGAAATTGGTCTTAGAACTGGAAAAATAATTAGTCACGTAGCTGTATTTGATGTTAGGACTTATCATAAAATCTTCTTTGTTACAGATGCAGCTATGAATATTAGCCCTGATTTAAATCAAAAGAAAGAAATAATAGAAAACTCCGTAGGGCTAGCCCACTCCTTAGGAATTGACATACCCAAAATAGCAGTAATCGCTGCTAAAGAAAAGATTTCTCCAAAGATGGAAGCAACTGTTCATGCAAAAGAATTAGCTGAAATGAATAAAAATAACCAAATTACAGGTTGTATAGTTGAGGGACCCTTTGCTTTAGATAATGCTATATCCAAAGAAGCAGCTAAGCATAAAGGGATAAAATCTGTTGTAGCTGGGGATGCAGATATTTTGTTAATGCCAAATATAGAAGCTGGAAACGTTTTATATAAATCCTTAACCTTCTTAGCTGGTTCTAAAAGTGCAGGAATAATATTAGGAGCAAAAGCTCCTATTGTGTTGACCTCAAGAGCTGATAGTCAGGAAGCAAAGCTACATTCCATTGTATTAGGAGCATTATTAACATCAAAATAGAGGAGGCTAGTAAATGACAGTGAATTATAGACTACTTATTATAAATCCAGGTTCTACATCTACAAAGATTGCGGTTTTTGATGATGAAAATATGATGTTTGAAGAAACATTGAGACATTCTGTTGAAGAATTATCAAAATATGAAAAAATATTTGATCAATATGAGTTTAGGAAAAATATTATTTTAGAGACTTTGAAAGAAAACCAAATCCATATTAATTCTTTATCAGGGATTGTAGGTCGAGGGGGTTTACTAAAACCCATAGAGGGAGGAACTTATGAAGTAAATGAAAATATGCTAGAAGATTTAAAAATGGGTGTATCAGGAGAGCATGCTTCAAATTTAGGTGGAATTATTGCTTTTGAAATTGCCCAAACGGTAGATGCTAAGGCTTTTATTGTCGATCCTGTTGTAGTAGATGAGTTAAACAGTATATCTAAAATTTCAGGATTGAAAGAGATAGAAAGAAAGAGCATATTCCATGCATTAAATCAAAAAGCAGTTGCAAGAAAGCATGCTAGGTTTGAAGATAAAATATATGAAGATATGAATTTAATAGTTGCCCATTTAGGTGGTGGTATTTCTGTAGGAGCTCATGAAAAAGGAAAGGTAATAGATGTTTCCAATGCTTTGGATGGTGAAGGACCTTTTTCGCCAGAAAGAGCTGGAGGATTGCCAGTTGGTGACTTGATTAAACTCTGCTATTCTGGAAAATATACTTATGAAGATATGAAAAACATGGTAAAAGGAAAAGGTGGAATGGTTTCCTATCTAAATACTAATAATGCATTAGAAGTATGCGAAAGAATAAAATCAGGAGATGAATATGCCAAACTAATCTATTATGCTATGGCTTACCAAGTAGCGAAGGAAATAGGAAGTTGTGCTGTAACATTAAAAGGAAATGTAGACGGTATTTTATTAACTGGAGGTATAGCCCACGATAAAATGTTTACAGGTTGGATAGAAGAAAGGGTTAAGTTTATATCCCATGTATACATTTATCCTGGCGAAGATGAATTAACTGCATTAGCAGAAGGAGGATTAAGGGTTTTAAGAGGAGAAGAAAAAGCAAAAGAATATATTTAGAATTTAGGTGAAAATATGTTAAATGATAAAAGGTTGAGGTTTATTATTGGCCATTATGGCAGTGGAAAGACTGAATTTAGTATTAACTATGCTGTAAAGCTAGCAGAGATGGGGGAAAAGGTTGCTATAGCAGATCTAGATGTGGTGAACCTCTATTTTAGAAGTAGAGAAAAAACTGATGTTTTAGAAAAACTAGGCATAAAGGTTATTGGAAGTTCTATAGAAGGATCTGCTGTAGATATACCAGCTATTTCTGCTGAAATATTAACTCCCATGCAAGATACCTCTTATGAAGCAGTTATAGATGTAGGGGGGGACCCTGCTGGAGCAAGAACTTTAGGCATGTATAACAAATATCTTGCTCAGGGTAAATATGATATGTTTTTTGTATTAAATGCCAATAGACCAGAAACTCAAACAACAGAAAAAGCTATAGAATATTTAAGGAAGATTGAAGATACAGCTAGAGCTAAAGTAACGGGTATTATCAATAATACTCATATGTTGAAGAGCACTACTGTAGAAGATGTATTAAAAGGACAGAAATTAGCTGAAAAAGTTTCTGAAAAGACCAATATTCCAATTAGATATGTATGCGCCATAGAAAAAGTTGCAAAAGAATTACCGGTGGATTTAAAAGGAGAAATATTCCCGATGACTTTATATATGAGGGAAGAGTGGATGGTCTAACAATATAAAACATAAGGAGGTTTTATGATGGCCAAAGTTAAAGGAAGAGTAACATTCCAAGAAGACCTTTGCAAAGGGTGTGGTCTATGCGTTTCCGTATGTCCTGTTAAGATTATATCCTTAGACAATGATAGAATAAATGCAAAGGGCTATCATCCAGCTACTATTGTAGAGATGGACAAATGTATTGCTTGTACTAATTGTGCAACTATGTGTCCAGATTTAGTAATAACTGTGGAAAGGCTGAATAAATAAATTTTTAAGGAGGGTTTTTGATGGCTAAAGTTCTCATGAAGGGAAATGAAGCTATAGGGGCAGCTGCTATAGAAGCGGGTTGTAAATATTTTTTTGGATACCCTATAACACCACAAAGTGAATTGCCTGAATATATGTCTAGAGAACTACCAAAGGTTGGCGGAATTTTTCTACAAGCAGAATCTGAAATCGCTGCAATCAATATGGTTTATGGTGCTGCAGGAGCAGGAGTTAGAGTTATGACTTCATCATCAAGTCCAGGTATATCACTAAAACAGGAAGGGATAACTTATATTGCAGGAGCAGAACTACCTTGCTTAATAGTCAATATAATGAGAGGTGGACCAGGCCTTGGAAGCATACAACCATCTCAGACTGACTATTTTCAAGCGACTAGAGGTGGAGGAAATGGAGACTATAGACTTGTAGTATTAGCTCCAGCCAATGTTCAAGAACTAGTAGACTTAATAATTGAAGGATTTGATATAGCAGACCAATATAGAAATCCAGTTATGGTCTTAGGAGATGGAATGATAGGGCAAATGATGGAGCCAGTAGAATTTAAAGAATCGAAGAAAAGGGAACTACCAGAAAAGGATTGGGCTACTACAGGCACCGAAGGAAAGAGGAAACCAAATATTATAAACTCCCTATATTTAGCTCCAGAAGAATTAGAAGAACATAATAAAAAGCTTCAAGCAAAATATAAATTGATAAAAGAAAATGAAGTAAAGGTTGAATCCTATAATATAGAAGAGGCAGACGTAGTTATAGCAGCTTATGGAACCACATCTAGAATTGCAAGAACAGCTATATCAGGATTAGAAAAAGAAGGGTATAAAGTAGGGTTAATTAGGCCTATTACCTTGTGGCCTTATCCTTATGATGAATTCGATAAGATAAATCCTAATTGTAAAGGTATATTAACAGTAGAAATGAATACTGGACAGATGATAGACGATGTGAAAATAGCTGTTAAGGGCAAATATCCGGTATATTTCCATGGTAGAACCGGTGGTATGGTACCAACACCTAATGAGATTATTGAAAAAATTAAAGAAATCTATGGAGGTGAAAAATAATGGCAATAGTATTTGAAAAGACCAGAGGACTAACCGATGTTCCTACTCACTACTGCCCTGGCTGTACTCACGGAATTATTCATAGATTAGTAGCAGAAGCATTAGAAGAATTAGGAGTACTAGACAAGGCCATTGGTATAGCACCAGTAGGATGTTCAGTCCTTGCTTATAAATATTTTAATTGTGATATGCATGAAGCAGCCCACGGTAGAGCACCAGCTGTAGCAACAGGAATAAAAAGGGTTAGGCCAGAAAATTTTGTATTCACCTACCAAGGAGATGGAGACTTAGCCTCCATTGGAACAGCAGAAATAGTACATGCAGCCCATAGAGGAGAAAAGATATCCACCATATTTGTAAACAATGCAATCTATGGAATGACAGGAGGACAAATGGCACCTACTACTTTAATAGGTCAAAAAGCAACAACAGCACCATTAGGAAGAGATGAAGCTCATTCAGGTAAACCCATTAGGATGTCAGAGCTTTTAGCAACAATAGATGGGGCAAAGTTTGTTGAAAGGGTTACCGTAACAACACCAGGTCATGTTCGAAAAGCTAAAAAAGCCATAAAAGAATGTTTTAAAGTTCAAATAGAAGGAAAGGGATTTGGAATAGTAGAGGTATTATCTACTTGTCCAACTAACTGGGGTTTAACGCCTGAAGAAGCTCTAAGATGGTTAGAAGACAATATGATACCCTATTATCCTCTAGGAAACTTTAGAAGACCAGAGGAGGTGGAATAAATGGAAGAAAGAATAATTATAGCAGGTTTTGGTGGACAAGGAGTAATGGCTATAGGTCAACTATTAACTTATGCAGGAATGATAGAAGGAAAATATGTTTCCTGGTTACCATCCTATGGACCAGAAATGCGTGGAGGAACAGCAAATTGTGGTGTTATAGTATCTAGTGAACCAGTAGGTTCACCAGTTGTAGTCAACTCTACAACAGCTATAGTTATGAACAAACCATCCTTAGACAAGTTCGAACCAACTGTGGATAAAGGTGGTAAACTGTTTATTAATTCCTCCTTAATAGAACAAAAATCTAAAAGGGAAGATATAGAAGTATTCTATATTCCTGCCAATGAAATAGCAGATGAATTAGGTAATATGAGAGTTGCAAATATGGTTATGTTAGGAGCATATTTAGAAGCAACTAAAACAGTAGATATAGAGTCCATCCTTAAAGGATTCACAAAAGTATTTGGAGAAAACAGAGCCCATTTAATCCCTATAAACAAAGAAGCCTTAGAAAAGGGAGCAGAAGTTGCAAGAAAACAGATGAAAGCAATGGTATAGATTAAAGACCGATTCTTCCATGGAAGAATCGGTCTTATTTATGACAAAAAAATTTGCATTTGATAAAAAATTATGATATACTATTCTCGATGCAATTTCACCTATTTTTATCTTCTACACAACTCTATTCATTTTGAAGTTTCATTTTTCAATAAAGATTAATTTACTATATAGAACTCATTTCAAATAATATCATGAAATACGAATTTTTTGAACAAAAATTTTTAATTTTGAAAACTTAAGTGTATTTTTTACTAAAATTAACTTTTAGTAGAATCATAATTTTATATCTATCGCTGAATTCTTGTGAAAGAAGCGGGGGAACCAATTAAGTGGGGTGAATCCTTTTAGGACGGGCAAAAACCCTTAGCCCGAACCCGTCAGCTAACCTCGCAAGCGTGGAGGGGGGATTGATAATGTATTGTCATCTATCGACTATGGGGAGCCCTCTATAGTCTTTTATTTTACTTATAATCAAATAGGGAAATTATGGGATAGGAGGTAATAGTATGAAAAAAGATTTAGTTTATGCTGTTATTGGAGCAGGTAATGGAGGCGTTACAATGGCAGGATATTTAAGTCTAATAGGTTATAAAGTCAATCTATATAATAGAACTTTGGAAAATATAATTCCATTGATTGAAGAATCTAAAATTAAATTAACTGGAGAAGTTCAAGGGGAAGGGAAGTTAAATATAGTAACAAATAATATTGAAGAAGCTATTAAAGATGCTCATATTATAATGGTGACAGTACCAGCCATGGGCCATTATAATTTAGCTAGGACTATGGCTCCTCATTTAAAGGATGGTCAAATAATTGTATTAAATCCTGGTAGAACAGCGGGAGCTATGGAAGTTTATGCTGCTATTAGACAATCTGGTTCAAATAAAGATGTGATAGTAGCTGAAGCTCAAACCTTTATTTATGCTTGTAGAAAAACATCTTCAACTAGTGCTCATATATTTAAATCAAAAAGGGAAGTGACTTTAGCAGCCATTCCAGCAACCAAGACAAATTATGTTATTGAGATGCTCAAAGATGCTTATCCTCAATTTATAGCTGCTAGAGATGTAATAGAAACCAGTATAAATAATTATGGAGCTATATTCCATCCAGGTCCTACACTTTTGAATAGTGGACATATCGAAAGGGGAGCTCCCTTCGAATATTATACAGAAGGTATAACTCCATCCATAGGAAGTTTTTTAGAAAAGATGGATGCTGAAAGAATGAAATTAGGTCTTTTACTTAATGTAAATACCTTATCTGCTAAGGATTGGTTAAAGGAAACCTATGAAGCAAAAGGAGATAATTTGTATGAAGCAGTACAAAACAATCCAGCTTATAAGGGTTTACAAGCACCTAAAGGCTTAAATATAAGATATATATATGAAGATGTACCCTATAGTTTAATACCTATGTCATCCTTAGCAAAGGAATTTAATATAGAAACTCCTGCCATAGATTCAATAATTAAGATAGCTGGTTTAATAACGGGTATAGATTTCTTTGAAGAAGGTAGAACTGTTGAAAGATTAGGTCTAAAGGGTTTGTCTGTTAAGGAGATACATGAATTCGCACAAAAAGGTAAAATAATAGAAGAAGGTAAAGAAGTAGCAGCTTCATGAAAAAATACTTCTGCTAAAGAAATAAATATTTAATTTGCTAAATATAATTATTAAAACAAAACAAACTTGCTATATAGTAAGTTTGTTTTGTTTTAAACAATGCTTTCTTTCCCTTGAAAAATATTTTGTTTTATAGTACTATATATATATAATAATTGGGACTTTATACCTACATAACTTGCGAAGATTTGACATTATTTTTAAAAATATAAAAAACAGGTATAGAGTGCACGTATTCTAGCTTTGCTCAAACAGTAATTTCCTAGGAAATATTTTACCTATATCGACAAAATACTTCTATATTAAGGGAATTTATTTTTAATAACTATTAAACTAGCTCATATATGTCTTTTCTTAGACATATAATAAAATAGGGCTATTTAATAATGAAACAGGGGTGTTTTTAATGGGGGAACAGAATAAAAAGAGAGAAAATTATGTGAAGATGGCTATGAGTTTCCTTGAGGACATGCATTCTGTAAAAGGATTAGGTGTAATAATCGATATCTTTGATGAAATTAGATATTCAGGATTAGATAAAAAGGAAGTAAATCAAAAAATTTTAAGAATACTACATAATTTAATAGACTCAGATAGTTTGGACTCCTTACTGGAAAAAGAAGATAAAAAAGTTTTGTCATTATTTCTAAAAGATTTTTTAAAACTAAACTGCCAATCAGGAAATTATTATCTAGCCAATGAAGAATTTGCAGAATTGACTTTAGATGAGTTCTATAATGTTCTCATTGAAATTAAATATTCAAAAGAAAAAGACTTAATAAATAAAAACAAGTTACCTATTAATGGATAATAGGTAACTTGTTTTATTTATTCTATAGCGAATAAAAATTCTCCTTCAGTAGCTATTTCATCATCAAGCCAATATGAGAATAATTGAAGCAGCAAGGAAAAAACTCCGGTTGGAAGAGGATAAAATCTATGTAAATCTAGATAAATATGGAAATATGTCTTCTGCCTCTATCCCAGTAGCAATAGATGAAGCCTACAAAAAGAGCTTGTTTAAAAAGGGAGATATTGTATTGTTAGTAGCTTTTGGCGCTGGTTTAACCTGGGGTTCAGCTTTATTAAGATGGAATAAATGGGAGGTGTGATTATGTTTGATACTAGGGTATGTAAACTATTAAATATTAAATACCCAATTGTACAAGGGGGCATGGCATGGGTAGCTACCCATGAATTAGCAGCAGCTGTCTCTGAAGGTGGAGGATTAGGAATTATTGCAGCAGGTAATGCACCACCTGAGATAGTCAGAGAGGAAATTCGAAAGGCAAGAAAGTTTACTGATAAACCTTTTGGAGTAAATATAATGTTAATGTCGCCTTTTGCTGAAGATATAGTAGGTATAATCTGTGAAGAAAGGGTTCCTGTAGTGACTACAGGTGCAGGAAATCCAGGCAAATTCATTAAAAAGTTTAAAGAATATGGCATAAAAGTAATACCTGTAGTACCTACTGTGTCTTTAGCAAGAAGATTAGAACGGGAAGGCGTTGATGCCTTAATAGTAGAAGGCACAGAAGCAGGTGGGCATATTGGAGAATTAACCACCATGGCTTTAGTTCCTCAAGTGGTAGATGCGGTTAGTATTCCTGTAATAGCTGCAGGAGGCGTTGGTGACGGAAGAGGCTTTTTAGCTGCTCTATCCTTAGGTGCTGAAGGGGTTCAATTAGGGACTAGATTCGTCTGTTCTACTGAATGTATAGCCCATGAAAATTTTAAAGAAATGATAATAAAGTCTAAGGATAGAGATGCTATAATCACTGGAAGAAGTACTGGCTATCCAGTTCGTGTACTAAAAAATAGGTTTACTAGAGAATATTTAGAATTGGAAAGAGAAGGACTATCCTTTGAAAAGTTGGAAGAATTCGGTGCAGGAAGACTTAAACTGGCGGTAAAAGATGGGGATATTAATAAAGGTTCTGTTATGGCTGGACAAATATCAGGTCTTATTAAAGATGTAAAACCCTGTAAAAATATAATAGGGGATATTATCAATACTGCCAAAGAACAATTGAACATCTTAATCTCTATAAAAGGGGGCTTAGACCAATGATAAAAGTTGCTTTTATTTTTCCTGGTCAAGGTTCCCAATATGTAGGAATGGGAAAAGATTTTTACGAAGCATTTCCTGAATCGAAACAAGTATTTGAAGAGGCCAATGATTGTTTAAATATGAATATAAAAGATATTTGCTTTGAGGGGAAAGCTGAAGAATTGATCAAGACAGAAAACACTCAGCCTGCTATACTAACTACCAGTATTGCAATGATGAAGGCATTGGAGAAGAAAGGAATAGATTGCGAATTTACAGCAGGATTAAGTCTAGGTGAATATACTGCCCTTGTAAAATCTCAAGGTATTAGTTTTCAAGATGCCCTTTGGCTTGTAAAAGTTAGAGGAAAATTAATGCAAGAAGCGATACCAGAAGGAGTAGGTGGTATGGCAGCTATACTGGGTTTAAGTAGGGAAAAAGTATTGATGGCTATAGAACGGGTGAAAGACCATAATATAGTAGAAGTAGCTAACTATAACTCACCAGAACAGATAGTTATTTCTGGAGAAAAAGAAGGAATTCAGTTAGCTTGTGATGAAGCATTGAAATTAGGAGCTAAAAAGGCAGTTACCTTATCTGTAAGTGCACCTTTTCATTCTAGCCTATTGAAACCTGCTGGGGAAAGATTAAAGGAGGAATTGGATAAAGTTAATTTATCGGATTTAAGCAAAAATCTAGTATCCAATGTAGATGGTAAGCCTATAACTTGTAAGGAAGAGATAAAAGAGAAATTAGTAAACCAAGTAAGTAGCTCTGTACTATGGCAGGATAGTATAGAGTTTATGATGAAAGAAGGAGTAAATACCTTTATTGAAATAGGTCCAGGAAAAAGCCTTACAAGTTTTGTAAAGAGAATAGCAAAATCCATAGATAAACAGGTAGAAACATTTAATGTCAACAATGTGGAAACCTTGAAAAACACCATAGACTCCTTTGGGAAGGGGGTGACAAATTGAGTTTAGTTGGGAAAAATGCCTTGGTAACAGGTGCTTCAAGAGGTATAGGCAAAGAAATTGCTTTAGAACTTTCAAAACATGGTGTTAATGTAGCTATTAGCTATATTAATAATAAGGAGAAAGCTCAGGAGGTGGTAGACGGGATAAAGAAAAATGGAATTAATGGTATGGCTATAAAAGCTGATATTTCAAAAGAGGAAGATGTAGCAAATATGGTGGAAATTATTAATGCTGAATGGGGACCAATAGATATATTGGTTAATAATGCAGGAATAACTAAAGATAATTTGCTTATCCGTATGAAAACAGAAGAATGGGATGATGTAATTGGAACAAATCTTAAGGGTACTTACCTATGTACTAAATATGTAGTCAGAGGAATGATGAAAAAGAGATATGGTAAGATTATAAATATTGCTTCTGTAGTAGGTATTACTGGCAACTTTGGGCAAGGAAACTACAGCGCTTCAAAGGCGGGAGTTATTGGATTTACCAAATCTATGGCTAAAGAGTTAGCTAGTAGAGGTATAAATGTCAACGCAGTAGCACCTGGTTTCATAGAAACGGATATGACAGAAATATTAAAGAAAGATATTAAAGATTCACTGGTTAAAAGTATTCCAATGGGCAGAATAGGTACACCCAAAGATATTGCAAACATTGTAGTATTTTTAGCTAGTGAAAAATCAGATTATATTACTGGTCAAATAATAAATGTTGATGGCGGAATGGTCATGTAAAATATAAGGAGGATTGGAAAATGATAAATTTTGAAAGAGTAAAAAATATTATTGCAAATACTTTAGAGATAGATGATGTGGAAACCATTACTATGGAAACTTTCATAATGAATGATTTAGATGCAGACTCTTTAGATGCAGTAGAGGTAATGATGGCTTTAGAAGATGAATTTAATATTGAAATACCTGATGAAGATGCTGGGAAGTTCAAAAATATAGGTGATATAGTGAAATATATCGAAGAAAAAATTAGCTAATATTCTTTTTGTTGGGAGGCATATAATTGAAGAGAGTAGTAATAACTGGATTGGGAGCTATAACACCTATTTCATTAGCAGGTTTTAATTCTATGAAGGCCTTATCTACAAGGAATGAAGAACCTACTAAAGCTAGTAGACCTTTTGATAAAGATAGAGATGGATTTGTAATGGGAGAAGGAGCAGGGATTCTTATATTAGAAGAGCTAAACCATGCATTAAAAAGAGGTGCGTTGATATATGGAGAAATAGTTGGCTATGGAGCTACATCTGACGCTTATCATATTACTGCACCAGATTCAGAAGCAGAAGGTGCTACAAAGGCTATGAATTTAGCATTATCAGATGGCAAAGTTCATTATACTGAAATAGATTATATAAATGCCCATGGTACCAGTACTTATTATAATGATAAACTGGAAACCTTGGCAATAAAGAAAGTATTTAAGGAACATGCATATAATGTATCTATAAGTTCTACAAAATCCATGACGGGGCATTTACTTGGAGCTGCTGGTGGAATAGAGGCTATAGTTGCTATATTAGCCATTGAGGAAGGTATAATACCACCTACTATAAACTATGAAAATCCAGATGAAAGCTGTGATTTAAACTATACTCCAAATTATCCAATAAAGAAGGATGTAAAATATGCTCTATCTAATTCATTAGGATTTGGAGGCCACAATGCTACAATATTATTAAAGAAATATATTGATTAATCAATGTGCAATCTACTTCCAATACAAAGGCTTTGGAGTTTATATCCCAAAGCCTTTGTTTTTTTGAATAAACCTATTCTTCCTAGTCTATACTATGCTATACTTAAGTATAGCATAGTAGTTATGGAGTGATATTATGATGTTTAATATTCCGGATTATGTAGAAATAATAATGGATAGATTGGGAAAAAGCGGGTACGAAGCCTATATAGTTGGTGGTAGTGTAAGAGATATGCTTTTAGGAAATAAACCTAAGGATTACGATATTGCTACGAATGCCTATCCTGAAGAAATAGAGTACATTTTTTCTGATTACAAAACTATTGATGTTGGTAAGAAATTTGGCACAATATTGATTTCTCAGGAAGAAGGGGATGTAGAGGTTACCACCTTTAGAAAAGAAGGTAGTTATATAGATGGAAGAAGACCAGAATGGGTATCATTTTATTCTAATATTGAAGATGATTTAAGCCGCAGGGATTTTACTATTAATGCAATTGCATATAATAAATATAAGGGAATTATAGACCCTTATAACGGAAGAAAGGATTTAAAAAGAAAGATAATAAGAATAGTAGGAGAATCAGAAGAAAGGTTTAATGAAGATTATCTTAGAATCTTAAGGGCAGTTAGATTTGCATCACAGCTTAAATTTACAATAGACGAGCCTACTTTTAGTGCTGGAATAAAATGCAGCCCTAATATAGAAAAGGTTAGTGTTGAGAGAATTTCTAGTGAATTCTTTAAAATTCTTCTAAGTGAAACTCCTTCTTATGGTATTAGATTATTAGAAAATATTGGAGTGTTAAAAATAATTTTACCAGAAATAATTCCTTCAATAGGATTTAAGCAAAACAATCCTCATCATGAAATGGATGTATACAATCATATATTATGTGTACTAGACAATACACCACCAATTATTCAGATAAGACTAGCAGCATTATTTCATGATATAGGAAAGCCCTATACTTTAGCAATAGATGAAGAAGGAATAGGACATTTCTATGGCCATGATAAAATAGGAGCTGATATGTCAAAAGAAGTATTAAAGAGGCTTAAAGCTTCCAATGAGCTTATAGAGAAAGTATTTAATCTTGTAAAGGATCATATGAATCATCATGTAGATTTTAAAGAAAAAGGGTTGAAGAAACTCATTAGAAGGTTAGGAGAAAAAGAAGTATTTCATTTAATAGATCTTCAAATAGCTGATATAAAATGCTCAAATAAAGAAGCTACTATAAACCATATAATCGAAAGAAGGAATAGGATAGATGAAATACTAGAAAAAGATGAAGCCTATGAAATAAACCATATGAATATAAATGGTAAAGATTTACTGGATTTAGGGTTTGAACAAGGTCCTATTATTGGTGAAATATTAGAGTATCTACTAGAAAAGGTAATAGAAAAACCAGAACTAAACGATAAGGAAATATTGAAAAGGATTGCCCTAGACAAGTACTCATCGAACTTTGCAAAGTAGCAAATTTACTGTCAATTGTTTATTGTCCATTGCAAGAGGTTGTGTTATTATTAAATTGATATAAGTCTAAATTAGGAGGTAATAGAATGGGGAAGTTATTCGGAACAGATGGTATAAGAGGAATTGCAAATAAAGATTTGACTCCAGAGTTAGCCTTTAAAGTTGGAAGGTCAGGGGCCTATATATTATCTAATGGAAATAAAGGAAGGATAGTCATTGGTAAGGATACAAGAAAATCAGGTGATATGTTAGAGGCAGCTCTTATAGCAGGAATTTGTTCCATGGGTTTAGATGTAATATCTTTGGGAGTTGTGCCTACTCCAGCAGTTGCTTATTTAACTAGAAAATATGATGCCTTAGCAGGAGTTGTAATATCCGCTTCCCATAATCCAGTAGAATACAATGGAATTAAATTTTTTAATAGTAGTGGATATAAATTAATGGATGCTGTGGAGAATGAAATTGAAAAACTAGTATTAGATAGTGAGGAAATATCTTTAAGACCTACAAAGGAGGATATTGGACAAACTATTATTGAAGATGAAGGATATAAACATTATATTGACCACTTAAAATCCACTATAAAAGGAGATTTAAGTGGAGTTAAAATAGCTGTTGATTGTGGAAATGGAGCCTTATATAAAATTGCACCTAAGTTATTAAAAGAATTAAATGGTGAAATAATAGTAATTAATGATAAACCAAATGGTTGTAATATAAATGTTGAGTGTGGTTCTACTAATCCATCTATGATTCAATCCTTAGTACGGGAAACTAAAGCAGATATAGGGTTATCCTTCGATGGTGATGGAGATAGACTTATAGCTGTAGATGAACAAGGGGGTATTATAGATGGAGACCATATATTAGCTATATGCGGTACTTACTTACGTAATAGTGGTAAGCTTAGAAATAATACGGTAGTAGGTACAGTAATGACTAATATGGGATTAGATATATATTTGAAAAGTAAAGGGATAGATATTGTAAAAACAGCTGTTGGAGACAGATACGTACTTGAGGAAATGCTTGCTAATGACTATGTATTGGGAGGTGAACAATCTGGTCATATAATATTTTTAGAACATAATACTACAGGTGATGGATTGTTAACAGGCCTTCAAATGATACAAGTAAAGAAAGAAACTGGGAAGAAGCTATCAGAATTGAATAACTTAATGACTAAGTTTCCACAAGTACTAATAAATGCTAAAGTAAAGAATGAACTAAAGAACTACTATCTAGAAGATAAGGAGATAAAACTTAGAATAGAAAAGATAGAGAATATGTTCCATGGTGAAGGACGAGTTGTCATAAGACCTTCGGGAACAGAGCCTCTTGTAAGAGTTATGATAGAAGGGAAGAAGAGAGAAAAAATAGAGCATATTGCTAAAGAATTAGCAGAATTTATTGAAGAAAGAATAGGGAAATAGAAAAATTGAGGTGATTATATGGAGTATAAAATAGTTGCTGATAGTAGCTGCGATTTAAATCAGGAGTTGCAAAATAAGTTAGATATTGGACTAGTACCTTTAAAAATAGATGTGGAAGGTCATACTTTTGTTGATGACCATACTATGAATGTAAAGAAATTATTAGCTGAAATGAAAAAAAGTCAAAATCCTATTAAAACATCTAGCCCTTCACCGGGAGAATTTTTAGTTGAATATGATAAAGCTGACAATATTTTTGTAGTAACCATATCTTCAGCATTAAGTAGTACTTATAGCAATGCAGTATTAGCTAAGAACATTGCTCTTGAAAAGGGAAATAAATTTATTCATGTTTTTGACTCTTTAAGTGCTTCTATTGGGGAAACTTTAGTAAGTATTAAAATATTCGACTTAATCCAGAAAAATTATGATAGAAATGATATAGTTAGTAAAACAGAGGAATATATAAAGGAAATGAAGACTTTTTTCATATTAGAATCTTTAGATAACTTGATTAAAGCGGGTCGCATAGGTAAAGTTATAGGTCAAATTGCTACAAAATTATCTATTAAGCCTGTGATGGGTTCAAATGATGATGGTACTATAAGATTAGTAGAAAAGGTAAGAGGAAGTAAAAGAGCTTTTAAACGTTTAGTAGACATCATCGGTGAGCAAGGAGATAAGGTAGAGGACAAGATATTAGGTATAGCCCATTGCAATGCATTGGATAAGGCTGAAAAATTAAAAAATGAGATACAAAAAAAGTATAATTTTAAGGATATTATTATAGTAGAAACTGCTGGGTTAAGTACAGCTTATGCAGATGATGGAGGAATAATTTTAGCCTTTTAAAAAAGTAAACTCTCTAAATAGAGAGTTTACTTTTTTCTTTTTGGTGGATAAATAGTTTTTTAAACTTTATATGTGATTCATATTCAGTTCTAGATATTTTGCCTGTTCTTTTTAACGCATCTAATAATTGGAAAAAATCTGTACATAATTCAAATAATTCATTTTCAATTCTATCCACAACACCACCCCATATATTTTATACTTATTAATTAAATATAAGATTAGAAAATCCTTCATTAAATTGAAAATATTACAAAAAATTAATATACTTCATTACATTATTCGTATTAAGCTATAAAAATTTAATATTGCAAAAATAAATTAATATAACAATGCATACTTAACATATTTTTATAGTATATGTTATAATAGTGGAAATATAATCAATGTTTTAAATAATTAAACAATTCGACAAAATAAGACACAATAAACTTAGAGGATAAATCAAAGGGATGTAGAATTGTCTAAGTGTAGGTGCTAGGGTTTTTTTATAGTTGATGATACATAAAGTTTATGATTTATCTATTTAAAAGGCATTAATGTCCTTATTTTAATCTCTACTGATTATTACTCATTATTTTACTTGGTTTTTGAAAGTATTGTATTATACCTTCCATTGACAGAAATAAGTAAATAATGGTATAATACAGTATATTAATAATATTCAAAAAAATGAATTAAAGGGGGAGTATTTTTAATGAAAAGAAAATTATCGTTATTATTAGCGCTGGTTTTAGTACTATCAGTTTTCTTAGCAGCATGTGGTAAAACTGAACAACCTGCTGATGTTGGCGAAGAACCAGCAGATGTTGAAGAACCAGCAGACGAGGGTGCAAAGAACCCTGCTAAGGATAGGGCGGATGCAGACGATACCATAATCATTGGTATGACAGAAGCAAAAGGTGATTTTATGCCAGTTTATTACAGTACTTCATATGATGGCTATGTAGTTGGATTCATTTTTGACGGATTATTTTCCAACGATGAATCAGGGACATATGTACCTCATGTAGCCAAGGATTGGGAAATATCAGAAGATGAAAAAACTTATACATTCTATTTAAGAGATGATGTTAAGTTTTCAGATGGTACACCACTTACAGCTCATGACGTTGAATTTACTTATCTAGCAATGGCAGACCCTAATTATGATGGTAGATATTTCTCATATGTAAACAGAATTGTTGGGTACGAAGATTATCATGATGGTGATGCTAAAAATATGTCAGGTATAGTAGTTCATGATGATTACACAATATCCTTCACATTCAAAGAAAGAGAAATAGTAAACTTTGAATATTGTAATATGCCAATAATGCCAAAACATCACTATGGATTTGAAAAAGGTGATATTGATGCATTGAAGGCAAAAATGCAAGAACCACTTGGCACTGGCGGATTTACATTTGAACATTTAGAACCAAGTCAATATGTAGAATTAAAAGCAAATAAGGATTATTTCTTGGGAGCACCTAAATTTGAAAATCTAATTCTTAAGTTTACTACTGCAGAAACTATGTTAGCTGAACTTGAAAAAGGAACTATCGATATTCAAGATTCAGTAACCAATACAGTAGAAAACTTAGAAACAATGGAAGCTATGGGATTTGTACATCTTAACGCATTTCCTAATAATGGTTATTCCTATATTGGATTAAACCATACAGATCCAAGACTAGCTGATAAGAGAGTTCGTCAAGCATTAGTTTATGGATTAGATCGTGAAGGTTTCGTACAAAACTTCTTTAAAGGTCATGGTGAAGTATGCCACGTACCATTATCACCAGTATCTTGGGCATATACAGATACTTTAGTTGAAAAGATGAACAAATATGAATACAACCCAGATAAAGCTATAGAATTATTAGAGGAATCTGGATGGGAACTTGGCTCCGACGGAATTAGGGAAAAAGATGGTATGAAACTTAGTTTCGTATATTCAACTTATCCAGACGTAGAATGGGTAGAGCAATTAATTCCAGTATTGATAGACAATTGGGGTAAAATAGGTGTTGCTATAGAAGTCAACTATATGGACTTTAATGCATTAACCGACGCTGTATTTGAAGAACAGGACTTTGATATGTATAATATGGCTTGGGGATTAAGCATTGACCCTGACGCCTCAGGAGTATTCCATAGTAGGGAATCAGTTAAGAGTGGTAACAATGCTGTTCAATTTAAAAATGAAAGAAATGATGAACTACTTGACGCAGGTGTAGCTGAATTCGATATAGAAAAACGTAAAGAAATATATGAAGAATGGGCTCTTCTAGTGAATGATGAACTTCCATATATATTAATATATCAAAGAGAGCAATGGAATATGGTAAATGATCGTATAAAAGGATTTGATTGTTCACCATATATAGATATGAACCATCCTAGTGTATTCTTAAATATGGAAATAGTAAAATAATAGGATTTAGAAGAGGATATAAATATGCATAAACCCGGTACTAGACCACCGGGTTTATGTTGTATTAACCATAACTTTATAGCATTAAAGGGCTGATAATCAAGGAGGGAGAATATGCTAAAATATATAGGACGAAGACTATTACATTTAATACCTGTAATTTTAATCATATCTATTTTAATATTTGGAATAATCAAATTGACCCCTGGGGACCCAGTTGGAGCTAATTTAGATCCTAGATCCACTGCTGAACAAAAGGAAGCAGAAAGGGCTAGATTAGGCTTGGATAAACCCGTTCATATCCAATATTGGAACTGGCTAAAGCGTTCAATTAGAGGAGATTTTGGGAATTCATATATCTATAAAGTACCTGTTAGTAAGGTAGTTCCTACGTTTATTAAGAATAGCTTTATATTAAATGTTTTTGTATATATATTTGCTTTTTTAATATCCGTTCCAATAGGTGTAATAACAGCGGTTAAGCAGTATTCGAAAACGGATAATTTCTGGAGTGCTTTTTCAATCATAGGTATTTCTATGCCTACATTTTTCTTTGGGTTATTATTAATCTATTTCTTTGCAGTTAAACTGGACATGTTTCCTATAAGTGGAATGATAACTACTGGAAGTAAAGCCACAGGTCTGGCAAGGTATAAAGACATATTACATCACATGTTTTTACCTGGCTTAGTTTTAATTATAGGAAGTTTGGCTAGTTTAGTTCGATATACCAGGACTTCCATGCTAGAGGTAATAAATCAAGATTATATTCGTACAGCTAGATCTAAAGGGTTAGAAGAAAAGGTAGTAATATATAAACATGCCTTTAGGAATGCCCTTATTCCGATAATAACAATTGTAGGGTTTATGATACCAGGGCTTTTTTCAGGTGCGGTAATGTTAGAAACTGTATTCAATTGGCCTGGAATTGGAAGAGTTTTAATTGATGCTGTCAACCTTAGAGATTATAATCTTATGATGGCTTTAAATATGTTCTTTGCAATATTGACTCTATTAGGGAATCTATTGGCAGACATAGGATATGCTTTAGTAGATCCAAGAATCAAAGTAGATTAGAAGGGGGGACATGAAATGGCTGAGAAGAATATAGATTTAAAACCTGATATAAAAGACGAGGAAGTAAAGAGTGAAAGCGAACAAGAGATATTAACACCTTGGAAACTTATAAGGCGTAAATTTTTAAAGAGGAGACCCTCTGTAGTGGCTTTGATAATACTAGGAATTATAATTTTAGCTGTTCTATTGGCTCCCCTGTTAGTTGTTCATGACCCTTATGAGTTGGATTTCACTAATACTAATCAACCACCAAGTAAAGAACATAAATTGGGTACAGATGAACTTGGCAGGGATTATTTATCGAGGGTTTTACATGGAGGTCAAGTTGCATTACAAGTAGGTATATTTGCAGTAATTATACAAGTAATACTAGGAACATTAATTGGAGGGATTGCAGGTTATTATGGGGGATGGATAGATAATATTTTAATGAGAATTACAGAAGTTTTCATGTCTTTCCCTTTCTTACCACTAGTAATAACTATTTCTGCCGTTGTCGGAGTTAGAATAAGTCCAGAGCAAAAGATGTACCTTGTTATGGTTATTTTAGGGATTTTAAGCTGGCCTGGACTTGCTAGGATAGTTAGGGGGCAGATATTATCTTTAAGGGAGCAAGAATTTGTTCTTGCAGCAAAAGCATTAGGAATAAGAAATACAAGAGTTATTTGGAGACATTTAATACCAAATACCGTAGGATATATTGTGGTCAATGCTACGATCGGAGTAGCATCTGCCATATTACAGGAAAGTGCACTATCCTTCCTTGGACTTGGGGTAGCACCACCAGTACCAACCTGGGGTAACTTAATCCAGTATGCAAGGAATATGTATAATTTACAGCATCGTCCTTGGCTATGGATACCACCAGGATTATTGATTTTTGCTACAGTAATGTGTATTAATTTAATAGGTGATGGTTTGCGTGATGCTATAGACCCAAAATCTTAAAAGGATAGGAGGATAGAATATGACTAAATTATTAGAAGTAAAGAATTTAAAAACCTATTTTTATACTGACGATGGAGTAGTTAAAGCTATTGATGGGGTTGATTTTTCAGTAGAAGCAGGGAAGACCATAGGTATAGTAGGGGAATCAGGCTGTGGTAAGAGTATAACTGCTATGTCAATACTACGTTTAATACCAGATCCTCCTGGAAAGATAGTGGACGGAGAAGCAATATTTGAAGGAGAGGATCTTACTAAAGTATCTGAAAAAAGGATACGAGAGATTAGAGGTAATAACATTTCCATGATATTTCAAGAGCCTATGACATCGTTGAATCCGGTATTTACTATAGGTTATCAAATAGGGGAAGTTTTAATGCTTCACCAAAAATTGACTGAAGAAGAGGCTAAAGAAAGAGCCGTTGAAATGATAAAATTAGTTGGAATCCCTAATGCGGATAGAATAGTTGAGGAATATCCTCACCAATTATCTGGGGGGATGAGGCAGAGGGTAATGATAGCTATGGCTTTAGCTTGCCAACCTAAACTTCTTATTGCTGATGAACCAACTACAGCTCTAGATGTTACTATACAAGCTCAAATATTAGAAATTATGAATGAGTTAAAAAGAAAATTAAATACATCTATTATGTTAATAACTCATGATTTGGGAGTCATTGCAGAGATGGCAGACCATGTTATTGTTATGTATTCTGGGAAAGTAGTTGAAGATGCACCAATTACTGAATTATTTAAGAATCCAAGGCATCCTTATACTATAGGACTTATGGCATCCATTCCTTCATTGGTTAAGGAAGGCCAAAGACTTGATACTATTCCAGGTGCTGTACCAAATCCACTTTACTTACCTAGGGGATGCTATTTCCATCCTAGATGTAAATATGCTATTGATGAATGTAGAAAAGTCCAACCTGAATTAAGGGAAGTAGCTCCTGGACACAAAGCCGCTTGTATAAGAGCTGAGGAGGTGACCAAATAATGAGCGAAGTTTTATTGGAGGTAAAAAATCTAAAAAAATATTTTCCTATAACTAGTGGATTTGTTAAAAGAAAAGTAGGGGATGTTAAAGCTGTAGATGATGTTTCCCTTTTTATTAGAGAAGGTGAGACATTGGGTATAGTAGGAGAATCAGGATGTGGCAAATCCACATTAGGACGAACCTTGTTAAGATTGTATGAGGCTACAGCTGGAGAGGTTACATTTAAAGGTATAGATGTGTTAAATGCTCCAAAAGACGAAATGCAAAAATTAAGAAGGGAAATGCAGATAGTATTTCAAGACCCATATAGCTCATTAAATCCAAGAATGACCGTATCTCAAATAGTAGGAGAAGCTTTAGTTGAACATGGGTTGTATAAAAGAGGAAAAGAATTGGATGATTATGTAGTGGGAGTTATGAATAAATGTGGATTAGCTAGGTATCATATGAATAGATATCCCCATGAGTTTTCTGGAGGTCAAAGGCAACGTATTGGTGTGGCCAGAGCTTTAGCATTAAGTCCAACCTTTATAGTGGCAGATGAGCCTGTTTCAGCTCTTGACGTTTCTATTCAATCACAGGTGATTAATTTATTTACAGATTTACAAAGGGAATTAGGCCTATCCTATATGTTTATATCTCACGATTTAGGAGTTGTTAGATATATATCCCATAGGGTTGGAGTTATGTATTTAGGTTCTCTAGTAGAGTTGGCTGAGAAAAATGCCTTGTTCGACAGTCCAAGGCATCCTTATACCCAAGCTCTATTATCAGCTATACCAGAACCTGATCCAACTGTTAAAAGGGATAGGATAATACTTGAAGGGGATATACCAAGCCCATCCAACCCACCATCAGGATGTAAATTCCATACACGTTGTATGTATGCTGAAGATATTTGTAAGGAAGTAATACCTGAGTTTAGAGATTTGGGAGGAGAACATTTTGTGGCGTGTCACTTCGCGAAATAGAAAGCCAATTAAAGAACTTGAAAGGGAAGTTAAAGAAGAAGTCGATAAAAAACATAAAGAAGAACCTTTTGAATTTACAAAGCAGGATATTTTAGCTATGATTATAGCTGGCTACCAATTAATAATGCCTATTGTATTAATTGGAGTTTTAGTAATGACCATATTCACTTATGTTTTTTTGAAATTCTATTTAAAATAAAAACGATAAAACAAACATGATAAGTTTATATAAACTTATCATGTTTGTTTTAATATTACAGCATAAGTTTTTTAACCAATAAAGAAAAAAATCATTGACATGATAATATCTTGAGTTCTGTATTTGTCAACTGAAAACTATACCATATTTTAATCGAAAACTGGGCCAGTTGAAATAAAAAAAATTAATTACTTTTCTCTAACCACTCTTTAGTTTC
>NZ_PPXX01000014.1 GCF_021655075.1 Clostridium sp. Cult2 | reverse complement strand
TTGAAGATGATAAAAGCATATCGGAGCTTCAAAAAGATTATTTGGAAATGAGTGGTTATGAAGTTGTATGTGCTTTTGATGGTAATTCTGGTTTTGAGTGTATTAAAAATGAAGATTTTGATCTAATTATTTTAGATTTAATGCTTCCCAAAAGGGATGGCTTTGATATATTAAGAGAGATATCCAATACAAAACAAATACCTGTACTTATCGTATCTGCAAAATCTGATGAAATATTTAAGATTAAAGGATTAAACTTGGGGGCTGATGATTATATAACTAAACCTTTTGGTATGGGTGAACTGGTAGCGAGAGTGAATAGTCATATAAAAACATATGAAAGGTTTAAACACAGTTCTAAAATGAAGTTGATAACAGTTGGAGCATTATCTATTAATAAACAAGACCGCAGAGTCTATATACATGATAATGAGGTTTTTTTAACTCAGAAGGAGTTTGATTTGCTCTTATTTTTAGTAGAAAATCCAAATAGAGTTTTTAGCAAAGAAGAACTATTTGAAAGGGTTTGGGGCTATGACTCTTTGTCAGACGCATCAACTATAACTGTACATATAGCAAGAATAAGAGAAAAAATTGAGGATAATCCTGAAGGACGCACATTTATTGAAACCGTATGGGGAGCAGGATATAGATTTAAAATATAAGGTGATATTTTCTATATTGGAAAATCTACTTGATGTCATTAAAGATACCGTTGAAGGCCAGATAATATCCGGCAGAGAAGTGAAGATAAGGATTCATCACATCCTTATGGAAAAGTTCAAAAAACGTGATAGAATTGAGTTTTGCTGGTATAGTTGAACAAATTGATATAATAGAATACAAGTGTTTTTTAATAGCTGGCTTGGATTATTGGTTCTGAGTCAGCTATAAATATAATTTGAAAATTATTTTCTTTCAAATACTTTGAGAAAAAGTGTAACCTAAATCTTTATAATTCGTTTATATAGTGAAAGGGGTGTCAATGTGATAAATGCTCAAATGGAAAAATTATATATTAAATATCACAGAGAATTATTTCTCTATGCATTTTCACTATGTAAAAATCATCATTTAGCACAGGACTTAACAAGTGATACCTTTTTCAAGGCATATTTGTCTCTTGATGATGTGAGTTACTTTAAATATTGGTTATTCAGAGTTTGTAAAAATCTATATTTAGATTTTCTTAAGCGAGATAGGGAGTATAGCAGTGAAAATAATCTGGAAGATACTTTGTCTAATAGTGAAACACCATTAGATAAAATAATCGAATCAGAGGAAAAGAAGTATTTATATAAATTAGTAATAAATCTGAATGAGTCATACAAAGAAATTTTTATTCTTTATTATTACTGTGGCTTTTCACTTAAAGAGATTAGTAAATCAAGAAATATTACTGAAGGCGCTGCTAAGACAATGTTATTTAGAGCTAGAAAGAGGCTTAAGGAAAAATTGGAGGGAGAAAATGGATTATAGAGAATTATTAAATCGGTATAAGAAAGGCTTAGTTAATGAAGAAGAGAAACAGTTAGTTGAGCAAGAAATAGAAAAATATGAAGCATTAGAAGAATACATATCAGAAATTTTTGATGAAGAGTTTAAAGATATAACAAAATTATCTAGTGTTGAGAAGCATGATGAAGAAACCACAAAATTAAAGAAAAGTGTAAATGATAGGTTGCGAAAAGTCGTATTTACATCTGTACTGATTGTCGTTGTTCTTTACATAGGTATTTTTTATGTACTGTCAGGCATCGTAGACCTTGTATATTATGATCCTACCGCTGTTACTCAGTCAGAGGAACAAGAATATAAATCATCAGATTTCTACTACGACATGCAGGCTTATGTAAGTCTAAATGTGCCTGGTTATTCAAGTAATTCACTTACATTACAGGAGCCGAAAGGATTTGGAAAATATGAAGTAAGCTACTCTTTGCAGAATCTTTTTACTAAAAACCACCAACGATATTTTGTTAATCTCTCAAAAGGAAAATTGACCTATGCAATCGATGGGATTTTTAGTATGGAAAATCGGTTAGGAATTTGGGAAGGATTTGAGAAAGTAATGTATGATTTTCCTGAGGATGCTAATGAAGATGCGACAACATTAAGGGACAAAGATGTTCAGCGGAAAAATGAAGAAACAATTCGTTATTTAAATGAACTTAATCCACTATCATATATTTCTATGAGTATTGTTTTTAGCGAAGATCTCAACATGGAAGAATTCTATCATATGAGTAGAGAGTGTCCATCACTGGACTTCAAATGGGTAGGAATCCGAACAGTGGATTCAGGAAATCAGTGGAATGAGACTCAACCGATGCATTTAATTGGTTTCAACCCGAATTTTAATGACGAACCGTCCTCTAATCGACGTCCTGACCCTGAAAAATACCCTATTTTTTATCTTTTGGATTTTAGGGAGGATTCTATACTGTCAAAAAAAGATTATCCGGAAGCTATTTCTGAAGCCTATGGGATTCATTTCAGATCACGCTTGGATTATCTGAGAAATCGAGAAGAATTTGTAGAAATCTTTGACTATAATTATTTCAAAACAGACTTCTATGAAGATGCTCTTGCATACATTGATGAGCATGGAGTCAAGACCTATGGAGTTCTTGTTTTTGGAACAGCCGAAGAATTCCTTGAAAATATAGATAATATCCCTTATGATACACTTCATATCAATGAGGTTTTACCTACAAAACCAAATATCTACTATAACTAAAGGAAGACTGCATGGAATTTCATAAAAGCTACCTCCGGGGCAATACACGAAAAATATACCCATAGGATAATGTAATTATTAAATTATATAGGACTTATGTGATACCGCATGTGGAGACTGTGGTGGTTATAGGGTAGGGAGAAATGAATAATAATCCGTAGATTTTCAGCAATACAAGGGGAAATAGATATTTTTAATTATTTAGTATATGGAACTAAAATAACAATTATGGTATAATATTTGACATAATGAATTTTAGGTTTAAAATAGAAATCACAATATTTTGAATATAATTTTCTCTAGATTTATATTAACTAATTTATACATATCTTTTGCAAAGGAGAGGATTATATTGTCAAATAGTAAAAAGACTATGGAATATTCATTTAAGAACTATCTAAAAGAAATGGCAAGATTGAAGGAACAAGAATATGAAGACGAAACATCTATGGATGTGATGAATCTATACACTTTAAAAGTATTAATTGATGAATATGAGGAAAAAGGTAAAATAAATTTGGTTAACCCACATAGGACATTAAAAGAAGAGTTAATGATATATTTTGGAGATGTAGAAAGAACAGAGATTGTCCTTTCCTATTTTGCTATAGCAAAAGATTTAATAGATAATGGAGCAACTTTCAATATTTAGGGTTGCTTTTTAATATTAGAATATAATATCAAAAATATAATTATCATGTTATCACCCGGCACTATCTTTTATGGATTTAGTACCGGGTTTATGCATTTGTAAATAGCTAATGGTCTATCTTTAACCCCATTTAGGCTCATTAAAATTACTTGGACTTTTTATTCTCCTTGCTTCTTCTTCAGATACAATATAGCCAACTATGCCTTTATTATCATATTCTTTGACCAATTTAATAGCTTGGTCTTTAGGCATAGGTTCAGAAAATCTATCATCTGTTATTACAATATATTTTTCATTCATAGGCTTCTTCCTTTCATTTTAATGTGTAATTAGTATATGTTAAATAATAAAAAAAATTCAGAACAAATTTTAAAGGAAATAATACTTCTTGACTTTTCTATCTAGATGTAATATAATTAAAAAAATTGAGTTAAATTCAATGCGTAGAAATAGTAGCTAAATAGATATGGTTTTAGCGAGTCGGAGTTGGTGAAAGTCCGGTACCAGAGTTTTAGCGAATGGATCTACAAGAAGTATGGTGAAATGATTGATATCAGAGTAGCTAATACCGGGGATTTCCCGTTATAGGAATAGGATATATAGTCATTAGATTAGGTATCTGTAAAGGGAGATTATCCATTGGATAATTTAAGCAAGGTGGCACCGCGAGAGTAGTCTTTCGTCCTTTTTTTAGAGGATGAAGGACTTTTTTTATTGATTACAATATAAAGGTGGTGAAGTAGAATGTTGTGAAGTGAACTAGATGATTGGAAATGCAAAGTAATAAAATTAAAAAAAGGAGATGTTTATAATGAGATTGAAAAACAATATTTTTACAACATTGCTACTAGCCATTGGTTTTATTTTGCACCAAATTACACCAGGTATATTAGGTGGGATGAAATTTGATTTTCTACTATCTTTTATGATTGTATCCCTTTTATTAAATTCTAAATTTGAAAATGCTATGTTGACGGGATTGCTAGCTGGTTTGCTTTCTGCTATGACTACTACTTTCCCAGGAGGACAGTTGCCAAATATTATAGATAAAATATTTACATGTTTAATTCTTTTTGTTGTGATTAAATATCTTAGCCAATTTAAAGATAATTCTATAATAGTTGGATTAATTGGAGGTTTAGGAACATTTATTAGTGGAATAATATTTTTAGGTTCTGCTACTTTTATAACGGGTTTACCCGTTCCAATAGAAATGTTAATAATCACAGTAGTAATTCCTACTACCATAGTAAATGGCATTGGTACAGTATTTGTATACGGTATAACTAAAAAAGCCATAAAATTATCAGGAATTGCCCTCCATTAGCTTAAGCTATTAATGCTTGTAAACTAAATATAGTGGCAGGAGATATCCTTGCCACTATATTTAAAAAAGTCTATAGTTGTTGAAATTATGGAGTGGATTATATCTAACCTTTAAAATCAATTTTATTAAGTTTACCTGTTTCATCTAGAGTAATTTGGGTGATTTTAATTAATTTTGGCACATCATCAATTTTAGCGCATTCAAGGACTTGGTATACTTTAGAAGTATCTTTATTTTTCTTAAAAACCTCTCTTAGAAGTTTGAAAATCGAATAGGGGTGTTCTGGATCTTTTATACTTATGAAAGCAGAATTAGGAATAGCCATAGCTTCAGCAATTAACTTCTCAAAATCAATACCGCTTATTCCCGGAATTAAGAAATATTCCACGTCCTCCTTTTTCAAATCGTCAAAACCTTTAACCTGAATGGCTTTAGAATTGATTTTAGCTATAGCCATTAAAGTAGCCATTAGAGGGCGAATACCCCAACCTTTATGGCCCGAGACTATGATGGACTCCTTTTTTCCAATGGAATCTTCTAGGTATTCACCTTGGGGTTCTGTCATAAAATCTTGATCTACTAATTTTTTTAACATTGGGTTCATTCATCAACACTCCTTTGCAATTTGTATACTACTTTAATATAATACCCCTTTTTTTAGATAAATAGTAATTTCCATTTAAAAAGAAAATTCTACTTGACCAAAATAGTAAAAAGTAGTATTATCTAATACGATGGGGATATAGTTCAGTTGGGAGAATGCTTGACTGGCAGTCAAGAGGTCAGGGGTTCGAGTCCCCTTATCTCCACCATTATAATAGGATTACAAAAGGTCTTCTTAATTTATTAAGAAGACCTTTTGTCCTATTATCTCCTAAATAGGTCTAAAAATCTTTCAAAGAAGTTTTTCTCATTTTCTACTTTTAGTTCAACTTTTTCTTTTTCAGCCTCTAATTTTATGGCTGGAGTTTGCATTATAAATTGGGAAGTATTATTATCATTTTTACTATGAACAAAGGAGGTATATTCATTTTTTGTTTTTGAATTATCTAATATAGAAAATCCATCTATTGAATCCTTAATCTTTACCAATCCTTCTTCATTTAAAGTGCTTATACCTTTTGTGATGTTTTTCTGTCCATCAATTAATTTATCTACCTCATTGGGTAATCCTTGAGTTTTATTATTTAATTCTTCAAATCCTTCCATCATAGGTTCAAAACCTGTAAACATTGAATTAATGCCCTCTGTTAGTTGACTGTGTCCTTTATACATATTTTCCAATTCTTTAGGTAAAGGTTCTAACTGTTGATTTAATTGATTAAAACCTCCCGCAATAGTATCAATACCTTTACTATATTCTTGAAATCCTAAATCTAATTTATTGATGTTCTCCCCAATAGCACTCATACCCACGAAGGAATCATTGGCTCCTTGACTCAATGTACTAATGGCCATTCCTTCTTTTATAACTCCTTCAGCAAGGGCCTTAACTCTTGGGTCTTTGCTATTTGATAGGCTTTCTGCTAAGGTTACTAATTTTTTATGGTTAGTGTCAAGTTCATTGAGACCATTTGCCAATTGTTCTGCTCCTTTATTTAATTCTTTAGTTCCATTATTTAAAGATGAAAGTCCTTCCTTAATACTTTGAGTTTCAGTGTCTATTTGATTAAAGCCACTATTTAATTGGTTGATTCCACTGAATAGATTTTGAATATTATCTACAAGAACCTTGAAACCATTATTGAAATCCATAAGGCCTTTAGATAGTATTTTGGTATTATTTCCAATTTCTTTAAAGCTAGAATAGAATTTGGCTATTCCATCACTTAGTGCTTTGAGACCTTCCTTTAAACTATTGGTTCCTTTAGTTAGTTTAGAGGAGCCTTTTTCAAGTTCTTCTGCAGCTTTTGACATTTCATTAATGCCTTCGGAAAAATTATCTATATCTTTTTCTAAGTCATCAGGCAAAATTATACTAGATGAAGTGGAAGATATAATAATGGGTTCTAGTTGGATATTTTTACCTTTAGCTTCAATACTAAACTCCTGATCTTCAATAGGAAGGTGTGTAAATACTACAGTCATAGTCTTACCAACAACAGAACTAACTCCATTTTCTATTTTTATATCAGAAAATATATCTAAATTTAAGGGTATTTGAAATTGGGTAGTCAAATCAGTGCTATTTTTAATGGAGATATTAATTTTTAGATTCCCAGACTTTCCAGCTAGTTTTTCTCCTTCAATCTCCTTCCCATCTAAAAAGTAATCTATATTTATGATCATAGGCAATTCTTTAGTTATAGTACCTTCATAATAGATATCTTTTTCTTTTAAAATTTCAGTATGCCATTTGATTTCATCATCTTCTATTATTGGCTTAACTCCATCTACTAAAACCTTAATATCATCATAGTCACCGAAGTCAATATAATATTTTTCAACGCTATTGCCAGAAATATGATTTACCACCTTAATATTTTTAGTGGTACCATCATGGTTTAAATTCACGTATATGGTTTCATTTCTATTAATTTCTGCTAATACTATAGTTGAAAAAGAGAATAATATGGTAAATATTATCAATAAACTTAAAATTCTTTTCATTATTTTTCCCTCCACTTATTTATTCAACTCCTTTGGCCAATTAATTGTGGTTTTACTTATTATACTATTTAAAATTAACAATATGGAAGGAAGGGCTACTAGAACCAATATTAAACTGATAATTGCTCCCCTGCCTATAAGAAGAGTCAGCTCTGCAGCATTTTTCATACTTGTAATAAGATAGACACTTAACGTACCAGTAAATAATATTAGAGCGGACGTAAGTATAGGCCTTCCTGTATCTTCTATAGTTTTAATAGCTGCTTCCTTTTTATTTGGTATTATTTCTAGATTTTCTTTAAATCTAAAAGTAAATAATATAGCATAGTCTACTGTGGCACCTAATTGTATTGCCCCTATAATTATGAAGGAGATGAAATTTAAAGTAATCCCTTGCATATAGGGTATTGCAAGATTTATCCATATTCCTAATTGAATTACAAATATCAAAATTATAGGTATGGTTAAAGATTTAGATGCTATGAGAATAATTCCACTTATTATGATTATAGATATTATAGTCACATTTTTAAAATCCTTTGAAGTGACTTCTTGTAAATCCAAGTATATGGCAGCTTCCCCAGTTAAATACCATTCATCATATAGTTCAGAGACTGTCATTTTTATGGAATATAAAGCATCGTGAGTTGTTTCCCCTTCCATAGGTAAATTTAAATTTATATTTATTAAAGAATATCTATCCGATTGGAAATTAGCTTTAACATCATCAGGGATAAAATCCTCTGGTATGGTAGTATCTACTAAAGAATATAAACCCTTAACATCATCTACTCCCCTAATATTTTCCAATTTATCTAATAAATCTGATTCTATTAATTTATCACCCTTAGGAACAATAAGGGCAAGTTGGTTTTTGTTTGAAAACAATTTATCTATTTCCCTATTAGCTATATTAGAATTTATTGATTCTGGTAAAGTTTTTTCATCAGCATAATAATATTTTACATTGGACTGGGCTAAAAAGGAGGGTATTGTTATTAGAACAACCATTACTAAAAATAAATATCTATATTTTATTATAATAGTAGAGGCTTTTTTAAAATTAGGTAGAAGTATTTTATGGCGGTATTTTTCTGTCTTTTCATCAAATATCAGTATTAACACTGGTAAAAAGGTAATCACTGATATTAAACTAAATAATACCCCTTTTGCAAGAACTAGACCTATATCCTTACCAATTCCATATTTCATAGCAACAAGGGCAAGGAAACCTCCTATAGTAGTTAGGGAAGATGATAGGATGGAATTAAAGGTTTTTCCAATGGCCTTAACCATAGCTTCATCCCTATTCACTTGTTGGTTTTTTTCTTCAATATATCTATGAAGTAAAAATATTGAATAATCCATTGAAACTGCTAATTGGATAATACTTGCAACAGAATGAGTAGTGAATGAAATATTGTCAAACAGTATATTGGTTCCTTTATTTAATATTATGGCTACTCCTATTGCTATAAAAAAAAGTATAGGCTCTATAAAGGATTCCATGGACATGAATAGGATTATGGAGATTATTATAAAGGCTATAATAGAATAGTAGATAACTTCCTTTGAGGTAATGATTTGCATATCCCTAGAAACTGCTGCAGGGCCTCCTACATATCCTTTTTCTCCTATTATTTCTTGTATTTGTCCTAGGGCTTCAACAGTTGAAAGGGAGTCATTTGAATCCAAAAATGTAACTTGAATTAAATTTGAATCTAAGGATAGGAATTCTTTTTTTATATTTTCATCCATAAAACTTTCTGGTTTTAATATATCTTCTACAGTGCCTATCCAGATTATATCTTTGACTCCTTCTATAGATTCTATAGTTTTTGATATTTTTTCTACTTCCTGTAATGGCATATCCTTTATCATTACATATCCTGTACCATTGATGCCAAAATCCTTTTCTAATATGTTTTTCCCCTTTATAGAGTTAATTTCCCATGGCAAGTAAGCACTTAAATCATAGTTAACTTCCACATAATTATTTCCTATTAATGATAGGACAATAAATATGGCGTATATTATGAGAATAAATTTTTTATGTTTTACCACGAAATTTGCTAAACTATCCACATAAAACCCCCCAATAAAAAAATGTATTTAAACATATGATTAAAACAATTGTTTAAATACATCTTAATACTAAAGGTAAAAAAAATCAATCTTTTATTTCAATGTTGTGTCAATTAGATTTTTTATGTATTTCATCCTTTCTTCTTCTACACTAAAATCTATAAAGACTCTTTTTGTTCCAGAAACGTTGGGCATGACTTGGAATATAATTGGACCCAATATTCCAGAAAAAAGTTGTATATACTTATAATTTAAAATTTCCAAATCATCTATATTGGTTATAGAGGATATTATTCCTTCAATTTGTTCTTTGAATTCTATATTATTGAAGAATTTCTTTATTATTTCAGGATTATAATTTTCATCTTGAAGAACTAAATTTGTTACTAAAGAGATTAGGGCAGGACATTCGAACATGAATTCCATTAAATTATTTGCCCAGATGGTCAGTTTTTCTTTAAGACTGGTAGTTGGATTTTTTATAATTTCATTTTGTATATCATATAGAAGGTTGGAGTAGTGTTTTTCTACCGATTTTAAAAGATTATCTTTGCTATGAAAATGGTAGTTTATTGCAGCTACATTTACCCCTGCTTTATTTGCAATTTCCCTTATTGTCATATCCCCTTTTAAACCAAATAGTTGAATAGCAGCTTCGAGTATTTTTTCTTGTGTAGTCATATATTTATTATCCATAAAATCACTCCTATCTACTCTATTATACCATCTAGCACAAAAAAGAGGATATGACTTATTAGTCAATATCCTCTTTTTAAATCTATTATATTTATTAATTCTTCTTTATTTATATATCTTTTCATATTTTTATATGCGATTTCGTATCTTCTTTTAAAGTTCATCTCTGAAGCCCAAGAGTTGTGTGGGGAGATAATTACATTATCCATATTCCAGAGAGGACTATTCTCTGGTAAAGGTTCAACTTCAAATACATCTAGTGCAGCTTTTTTAATTTTTCCTGATTTCAAATTTTGTATAAGAGCATTTTCATCTATTATACTACCACGGGCTATATTTATTAGGTAAGACCCATCTTTCATATTATTAAAGATATCTTGATTTACAAGATGATGTGTCTTTTTAGTATAAGGAGCTGCTACTATTAAAACATCCCATTGGTTTACAACCTCATTTATTTTATCTATACTAAAACATTGGTGGAAATATTCTGCTTTTTTTCCGCTAGAGTTTATTCCAATTATATTTACGCCAAATCCTTCAAATCTCTTTGCAGCTTCTTGAGCAATAGAACCGGTTCCAATAAATCCTATGGTTTTTCCATAGACTTCTAAAAGTGAAGTATCTGATTTCCAGTGTTTTTTACTTTGCTTTTCATAAAATTCCTTGCTATTTTTATACATTTCTAATGTTTTCAGTATAATCCATTCTGCTATAGGGATACTATATCCCCCTCTATTATTAGTTAGGATTATATTTTGATTTAACACTTTTTCTACTGGTACTTGATTGATGCCTGCACTTAGAAGTTGAATCCACTTTAAGTTTGGTAACATACTAATATCAATTTTATCGAAAGGGTTAAAACATACCATCATGTCTACATCTTTCATATCATCAGAAAAACTTATATCTCTCTCTTCTTTAAATATTATTTCATAACCTAACTCTTTTAAACTTTTAAACTCTTCATCTGTATATTTAAAAGTGATAAGTGCCTTCAAAATGAACCCTCCTTCTTCTTTTGTTAATTATATTCCATTATAAATAATAAATTATAAATTTTTAAAAATCCAATCTACTAAATCTATGCAAAGATTAGCTGTAATATCGTTTTCATCTAAGTGAGGATTTAATTCTACTAAATCCATAGATTTTATTAATCCTGTGTTTAGAAATTCTTTAAGTATTAGTTTTCCTTCTTCTAAGTTAAAACCATTTTCTACTGGAGTTCCAGTTCCAGGAACTAGACTTTTATCTAATGCATCAATATCAAAACTTAGATGGATTGCATCCACATTAGAATTATTTACTTTATTGATGATTTCATGTATAACGGATTTTAAGCCAACCATTTTAATATTATCCATAGTATATAAGTTTAAGTTTAATTCTTCTGCCAGTTTAATTTCTCCTTCATCCAAATCTCTAGCACCAACAATAAATACATTTTCAGGTTTTACCTTAGGACCATCATAGTAAACATTGACTAAGGAAGACTCTCCAGCTCCTAAAGATGCACCTAAAGGCATACCATGTGCATTACCAGATGGGGATGTTTCATGGGTATTGATATCACCATGGGCATCTACCCATATAACTGCTAAATTATTATGGAATTCACTAGAACCTGAGATGCTACCTAAACCAATGGAATGATCTCCTCCAATTATGAAAGGGAAACTATTTGAACTTAATGCACTAAAAACGGAATGGGCCAAGTTGGTATTTATATCAATTACAGGCTTTAAATACTTGATTTTCTTATGATGGGCGTATTTATCTTCTTCTGGAATATGGGGGATATATAGATTACCTAAATCATAAACATTTTCTTTATATTTTTTTATTGTATCTAATATACCTTTCTGTCTTAACTTTTCTGGTCCATACTGAGCGCCTTGGCGATCACAACCATACATAATGGGTACTGCAATTAAACTAATATCCATTATTAAACCTCCTTATATCATAATATTTGACAAAAATAGCACCTTATACAATTTTATTATATCATTTATAATATTTAGGACAAGGTACATTTTGAATGTTTAGAGAATTTTCAAAGAAGACCAAAGACTAGAAAATCAATTAAAAAAGTAGTAGAATGGATATACTAATATAAACTTAAGGGGTGTATTATGGTTAAATATTATTATGCAGTTAAGGAAGGCAGAGAAAAAGGTATATATGAGACTTGGGACGAATGTCAGGCTCAGGTAAAAGGGTATTCTAAAGCTATATATAAGAAATTTTCAAACTATGAAGAAGCTATGGATTTTATTAAAAGCAATGAAAAAACTTCCAGGGAAAAAGAAATAATGAAATTAAAAGAAAATGAAATGGTCGCCTATGTAGATGGTAGCTTTGATGTAGATAATAAATATTATAGTTTTGGTGCTGTTATATTTACCAGTGATGGAAAACAAACCTATTCAAAAAAGGAAAATGACATAAATTTAATAGATATGAGAAATGTTGCTGGTGAAATAAGAGGGTCTATATTTGCTATGGAAGAGGCTTTGAAAAGTGGAAAGGAGATTTTATATCTATACTATGATTATATGGGAATTGAAAAGTGGGCCCTTGGAGAATGGAAAACCAACAAGTATGGTACTAAAGAATATAAAAAGTATTATGATTCAATAAAGAAAAGATTAAAGGTGGTATTTATTAAAATTAAAGCTCATTCTGGAGAAAAATACAATGAAGAGGCAGATAGATTAGCCAAGGAAGCTTTAGGTATTAAATAATGAAGGACTCATTTAAGTCCTTCATTATTTCCTTACATTAATGTAGAGAATAACTCCTGTGTTCTTCTTTGATTATATTTTTTCAAAGGTTACATTATTTTTTTCCAGTAATTCTATAGCATAATCATCAATCCTATAACTATTTTTATAATAAATTTTTTTAATTCCTGCTTGTATTAATGCTTTTGTACAATTAAGACAGGGGAAATGGGTGACATAGACTTTACATTCTTTTACTGGAATGCCTTCCTTAGCACAATAAAGCAGGGCGTTCATTTCGGCATGTATAGTGGCGATACAATGACCATCTCTAATAGTATGTCCCACATCATCACAATGGGGATTACCTGAAATTGAGCCATTATATCCAGTAGAGACTATCCTATTATCATCATTGACAATCAAACATCCTACTTCTGCCCTATCGCAGGTAGAGCGAGTTGCCACTATTTCAGCTATTTGCATAAAATATTCATTCCAAGATTTTCTTTTTCCCATTTATCTTTTCTCCTTTTCGAATAAATAGATAATTATATTATATATTATCATATTTTATTATTTTGTTGAACTTTAATTGTAGAGTATATAGATATATTTATTTAAATATAATATAATGTAAGTGTTTAGAAATTAATTTTTATTGAGGAGAATAAAATGAGATATATTATTAAAGAAAAAATTTTTACATTTGCAGATAGATTTAATATTGAAGATGAACATGGATATCCCAAATATGAGGTGGTAGGAAAAATATTTTCCTTAGGGAATAAATTGAATATCTATGATTTAAATGGAATAGAGCTTATCTATATAGAACAGAAAGTATTTAGATTTTTGCCTGAATATGATATCTACAAAGAAGGAAATCTTATTGGAAAGATTAAAAAGGAATTTACATTTTTCAAGCCAAAATTTTATATTGAAAGTACCTATGGGAATCTTACTATTGACGGAGACATATTCCATCATAATTTCAATATTTCTAAAAATGGTAAGCCTATAGCATGGGTAAATAAGAAATGGATTTCCCTTTCTGATACCTATTCTGTGGAAATATTAGATGAGGAAGATCAACCTTTTATCTTATCCATCATTATTGTATTGGATCAGATATTTTATGATGGCAATAGAAATAATTCTTAAAGATTTGAGAGTTTAATAATCTTTGCATTTTAACACATTCATATAGAAATATACCTAAATAATATAAATCTTAATGATAGAAAGGACCTCTTATTAAAATTTTAGTCGAATAAAAGGACAAGCTAAATAATCATCAGTTTGTCCTTTTATCATTAATACTTGCATAAATATTGTTTAAAATATAAGTATATAAAAAGAGAGGTGGTGAAAATATGGTAGATGACAAAATTATAAAAAAGTTATTAACCATAATAAAAGACGAAACTCTACCAGCCCTAGGATGTACGGAACCTGTTGCTGTAGCTTATGCATCTTCTGTTGCAAATAAATATTTAAATGAAGAAATTGAAAGATTAGAAATAAAATTAAGCAAAAATATATTTAAAAATGGGAAATCAGTTATTATTCCTAATACAAAGGAATGGGGACTAGATTTAGCAGGTGTCTTGGGGATTATAAGTGGGAATCCAGAAGACCAATTGATGGTTTTAAAAAATGTAAATGAAGAACATATTAGGAAAGCTCATGAGATACTAGAAAAAGGGAAAGTATCTGTGGATTATTTGGGAAACACTTCGGATATATATGTGGAAATATTAGCACATGGAAAAGATAGAATTGTGGAAGTAGTATTAAAGGATGCTCATAACCATATAGATAGTATTAAAGTAGATGGGAAAATTGTTTATAGAGGTGTTTTGAATAAAGACAAGGGATTAGCTTCGGATTTTATAAAAAATTTGTCATTTAAAGATATAATAGCGATTTCAGAATCTATCCCCATAGAATATATTGCATTTCTGGAGGATGGGATAGAGATGAACAGAAATGCAGCAGAAATGGGAATAGAAATAGAAAATGGATTAAACATAGGAAGAGGTCTTATAAAACTACAAAGGGAAGGAATGCTGAAAAACGATGCTCCAACTAGGGCAAGAATTTTAACTGCAGCAGCTGCAGATATTAGGATGGGTGGAGGGAATTGCCCAATAATGACTAGTTCGGGTAGTGGTAATCAAGGCCTAGGAGTGGTTTTACCCATAATAGTAGTTGCTGAGGAAAAGGAGATAACAAAAGAAAGATTAATAAGAGCTATATTTTTTGCCCATATAGTAAATAAGTATGTAAAATTACATACTGGCAAATTATCTGCTATGTGTGGTTGTGCTATTGGTGCAGGAGTTGGAGCTAGTGCAGCCATATCTTGGATGTTAGGTGGAAGTGAAGAGCAGATAAATGGAGCATGTAATAATATGTTAGCCAATCTTACTGGTATGATATGTGATGGGGCTAAGGAAACTTGTTCGTTAAAATTATCTACATCAGCAGAAGAAGCAGTCCTTGCTGCATACTTGGCAAATGAAAACATTATAGTCAAACCCAATATTGGAATAATTGGAGGGACTATAGAAGAAACCATTAAGAATTTAGAAATTCTATGTAAAGAAGGATTTTCAAATACAGATTCAATAATTGTTAATATAATAAAAACAATGGGTATAAATTAACAAACAAATATGTAGCTAGGAGGAATTGAAATGTTCAAAGAATTTAAAGAGTTTGCAGTAAAGGGCAATGTAATCGATTTGGCAATAGGGGTTATTATAGGGGGAGCTTTTGGAAAGATAGTGTCCTCTTTAGTTAACGATGTTATTATGCCTATAATTGGTGGATTAATTGGAAAAGTTGATTTTAGTAATTTTTTTATTAGTCTTGATGGTGGTAATTATTCGACATTACAACAGGCTAAGGATGCAGGGGCAGCAACTTTGAATTATGGTTTATTTTTAAATACGATTATTGAGTTTTTAATAATTGCCTTTTCATTATTTTTAGTTGTTAGGCAAATCAATAGGTTTAAAAGAAAAGAAGAGCCAACTCCTGTAACAACTAAACAATGTGAATACTGTTTTAGTGAAATACCTTTAGAAGCTAAAAGATGTCCTCATTGTACTTCAATATTAGAAGAAAAATAGGTTTTAAAATAGAGGATTCAATTATATAATATAAGGATAATCAAATCTTTGCAGGAGGGTTGTTGTGAAAAAGATTATAATATTTTTGTTGATTTTTACTCTGTTTTTTCTTAATACTTTCTCAATGGCTCATGAATTAGGAAATAATAGAATCATTACTGTTTCTATGGCTGGAGATGTAATGATGGATGGTTCTATTAAAAGGCAAATTGATAGAAATGGTTATGCCTATCCTTGGGAAAAGGTAAGGAATTATTTTCAAAGTAGTGATTTATCTATAGTGAATTTAGAGACTAGCATAACTACACGGGGTAAAAAATGGCCAGAAAAGGAATACAATTTTAGGTCTTATCCTGAAACCTTGAAACCAATGAAAGAAGCTGGAATAGATGTGGTAACCTTAGCTAATAATCATACCTTAGATTATGGATTTGAAGGATTAATGGATACTCTAAATCATTTAGAAAAGAATGAAATTGCTTATGCTGGTGGTGGCAGAAATAAAAGAGAAGCATTAATGGGTACTGTTATTGAAAGGGAAGGAGTAAAGATTGGAATAATATCCTTTTCTAGGGTTATTCCTGATGTGAAATGGTACGCTACAGATAAAAAGCTAGGTTTAGTGGGAGCCTATGATGGTTATACCAAGGATATGATGAAAAGAATAGAAGAGTTAAAAAAGGAAGTAGATATTGTAATTTTGTCTATTCATTGGGGAAAGGAAGGAAATGTTGAACCTAGGCCTGAAGAAATAGCAGTTGCTAGAAAAGCTATTGATATGGGTGCGGATATTGTAATGGGACATCATCCTCATGTTTTACAAGGTATAGAAGTATATAAAGGGAAACCCATATTTTATAGTTTAGGAAATTTTGTTTTTGGTTCTAAAAATGATTTAAACAGAACTACTATGATTGGTCAGGTGATTATTGAAGACAAAAAAATTGATAGGATAAAAATAATTCCCTGCACCATAATAAATGGAAGACCTATCCCAGTAGATGATGAGAAAAAAAGAGAAAAGATAGATTATATAAAAGCCCTTTCAAGTCCTCTTAAAACATCAATTTCAGAGGATGGAATTATAGAGATAAATGATAATATTATACAAAAAAAGAGGTGGAGGTGCTATGTACGGGCTTGTATTAGAAGGTGGAGGAGCCAAAGGCTCTTATCATATCGGGTCTTATAAGGCAATAATAGAAGAAGGTATTGATATTAAGGGTATTGCTGGTACCTCTGTAGGTGCATTGAATGGAGCGATGATAGCTCAAGGTGATTTTGAAAGAGCCTATGAAATATGGCATGAAATTTCTTATTCTAAAATTATTAATGCTAGTGAGGAAGATATAAAAAGAATAAAAAGCAGAAAATTAAGCAAAGAAGATATTTCTTTATTAGTAGATAGTTTTAGAGGATTTTTTGTGGATAAGGGATTAGATATAACACCTTTAAAGAATCTACTCTCAGAATTAATAGATGAGGATAAGATTAGACATTCTGGTAAAGACTTTGGGATTGTGACTGTTTCTTTAACGGATTTAAAACCCTTAGAGATATATATTGAGGATATTCCTTATGGGCAACTGGTTGAATATTTAATGGCTAGTGCTTATCTACCTGTTTTCAAAACTGAAAGGATAGATGGTAAAAGATATATAGACGGAGGAATTTATAATAATCTACCTGTAAACCTATTGAAGAATAAAGGGTATACGGATTTAATAGTTGTTAGGACTCATGCTCCAGGAATCGTTAAGAAGATAAATTCTGATGGTTTAAATATTATTACTATTTCACCTAAAGATAATTTGGGAAAGGTTTTGGATTTTGATAGAGAAACTGCTCGGTATAATATCAAATTAGGGTATTATGATGGGCTAAAAGCGTTAAGAGGGTTGAAAGGATACCATTATTATATTGAATCTATAGAAGATGAAGATTATATAATCAATTATCTGTTTAATTTAGAAGAGGAAAAGATATCAAAACTTAGAGAAATATTTAAAATAGAAGGTGTACCTGATAAAAGGGCATTGTTTGAATTTATTATTCCTAAATTATCCTCTACTTTGGGAGTAGAAAAAGAAGCAAATTATGAAGATATATTAGTATATCTATTAGATAAATTGGCGGAAATCTATGGGATAGAAAGATTTAAAATCTATACTTTTCATGATTTACTAGACTTAGTTAGAGAAAATCAGAATTCTGAAGAAGATGAAAAAACTAGGATATTCGATAGGATAATAGAAAAAGTAGATGTACTATCTTTTTTTACAAAGAATGATTTAATCAAAGAAGTAGGGAAGATTATTTTATAAATTAATTTAATAATTGATAATTTCTTGACAATTTAAAAAAATTAGTATAAGCTAGTATTGGATTAAGGGGTGCTCAATGTATTGGGCTGAGAAGAGAAATTCAAGTTCTCTACCCGTTGACCTGATCTGGATAATGCCAGCGTAGGGAGAATATTATTGTACTTGTTTATAGGAATATTGTATTTAATCCTCTCTGGTATTTACCAGAGAGGATTTTTTATTACCCATACATAAATATAATTTTGTTAGAAAAAGACTAAAGGAGGAATTAGTGATGAATGCAAGTGTTGCTATTCAAGTATTACCAGGAGTTGAATCTAAAGAACAGATAATATCCATTGTAGATGAGGTTATTGCATATATTAAAGGTACTGGCTTAACTTACTATGTAGGACCTTTTGAAACTACAATTGAGGGTGAATATGAAGAATTAATGGAAATTGTGAAAAAATGTCAATACATTGCCATTGAGGCTGGATGTCCATCTGTAATGTCCTATGTAAAGATTAATTTTAGGCCAGAAGGTGGTGTTCTAACTATTGATCAAAAGGTTTCAAAGCATCACAAGTAAAATATCATCATATTCAGCAATAGTAGGGATACTTATTATTTGGCAAATTTTATCTATTATAGAAGTGGTACCAAAGTATATGTTACCATCGCCTGTAGATATGGTAAAGGCTTTTATATTGGATTTTCCACTTCTTATGCATCACTCAAAGGTGACATTGTTAGAAGCATTTTTTGGACTAAGTATTGGGGTAATATTAGGATTTATTGTTGCTGTATTAATGGATAGATTTCATTTCGTATATAAGGCAATTTATCCCGTGTTAGTCATTACTCAGACTATACCAACAGTAGCTATAGCACCACTATTGGTTTTGTGGTTAGGATATGGTATAGCACCAAAAGTTACCCTAATTGTAATTGTAACATTTTTTCCTATTACAATTGGTTTATTGGATGGATTTATGTCTGCAGATCCAGATACTATAAAGCTTCTAATGTCTATGAATGCTTCAAAATATCAAATATTTAGACATATTAAACTACCAAGTTCCTTATCCCACTTTTTTGCTGGCCTTAGGATATCTGCTTCCTATTCAATAGTAGGTGCAGTAATCGCTGAGTGGCTTGGAGGATTTAGCGGTTTGGGAGTGTATATGATTAGGGTCAAGAAATCCTATTCTTTTGACAAGATGTTTGCAGTAATATTTCTTATATCAACAATCAGTTTATTATTGATGAGAGGTGTGACAGCTCTACAAAGGATAAGTATGCCATGGACAAAGAATGAGAATAATTTACAAAATAATATATAAAACATAGAAGGAGAATAATAATGAAAAATAAATTAATAATTTTAGTTTGTATATTAGGAATAATAGCTACTATGACTGCTTGTAGTAAGAAAAGTGAAGAGAAAATAACCATTGTCCTTGACTGGACCCCAAATACCAATCATACTGGATTGTATGTGGCTCAGGAGAAAGGATACTTTAAAGAATCAGGTCTTACAGTAGAAATTGCTCAACCACCAGAAGGTGGAACTGCAAGTATTGTAGCTGCAGGAAAGGCACAATTTGGAGTTGATTTCCAAGATTCCATAGCTCCTGCTTTTGCCACAGATGAGCCACTTCCAGTATCAGCGGTGGCAGCTTTATTACAGCATAATACATCAGGTATTATATCTTTAAAAGGTAATGGGTTGGATACTCCAAAGGGTATGTGTAATAAAGTTTATGCAACTTGGGATATGCCTATTGAGAAAGCAATAATAAAATCGGTGGTGGAAGCAGATGGTGGAGATTATGATTTAATCCAAATGATTCCTAGCACTGTAACAGATGTTGTGACTGCGCTTAATACGGATGTAGATGCAGTATGGGTATATTATGCTTGGGATGGTATTGCAACAAAGATTAAAGGTGTAGAGACAGATTTCTTTGCTTTTAAAGATATTAATCCAGTATTGGATTATTATAGCCCTATGTTAATTGCTAACAATGAATATCTTGAAAACAATAAGGAAGAAGCTAAAGCATTTCTAAAGGCAGTAGCAAAAGGTTATGAATATGCTATAGAATATCCAGAAGAAGCAGCCAATATATTGATTAAGGCTAATCCAGAATTAGATGAAGATTTGGTTCTAGAAAGTCAAAAATGGATTTCAAACCAGTATAAAGCAGAGATAAGCCAGTGGGGGTATATTGACCAAGAAAGATGGGATAACTTTTATTCTTGGTTATTCCAAGAAGGTCTTATTGATAAGGAAATTCCTGCAGGATTTGGTTTTACTAACAATTATCTACCTGCCGATTAAACTAATAGGTTAAAAGAATTAATAAATGGAATAGAGGTAGGTTTAGGATGAAGAAACTTAGTGCATATAATATATCAAAATCCTATGGGGACAAAGAAATAATAAAAGATATTTCATTAGAGGTATATGAGGGAGAAATAGTATGTCTATTAGGAGTCAGTGGTGTTGGTAAGACCACATTGTTCAATATATTATCTGGATTATTAGTTCCTAATCAAGGCAAGGTACTATTTGATGATGTAGATATTACTGGAGAAGCAGGTCATATTAGTTATATGTTGCAAAAAGACCTGCTACTACCTTATAAAACTGTTCTTGATAATGTATCATTGCCACTTATATTAAAGGGAGAAAGTAAGAACAAGGCAAGAGCTAAAGCAAGTAACTACTTCCAAACATTTGGAATAGATGGAAGTCAAAAGAAATATCCTCACCAATTATCAGGTGGAATGAGACAAAGGGCAGCTTTGCTTCGTACCTATTTATTTTCACAAGAGGTTGCACTACTAGATGAGCCCTTTAGCGCTTTGGATACCATAACTAAAAGTGCCATACATTGCTGGTATCTTAAGGTTATGGAAGAGATTAAATTGTCAACCTTGTTTATTACCCATGATATAGATGAAGCTATTTTACTATCCGATAGAATTTATATTATGACTGGTAAGCCTGGACAAATTACTTCAGAGATGAAGATTGATTATCCAAAACCAAGAGGAGAAGAATTCCCATTATGTAAAGAATTTATTAGTTATAAAAAGCAAATTTTAAGTATATTACATGAGAATTAACCATATATTTAAAAAATCAATATTTAAATAAACATATGAATTATATATAAGTAGGTATAATCTATTATTTACCAGTTACAAAAATTTAAGTTAAAATTTTGAAAAGTAGTTGCTATTTATTTTAATACAGGTTATAATTAGGTTGTAACTTTAATTCATAAGTAAAGCATGTTTTTTAATTTTACTCATTTGGAATTGATTATAGAAATAAGATTTATATAGATTATTTAATCTCCAAATCTTTATTTCTTATTAAGGCCCTGTGAATTAAAGGAAATAAATTTTTGGAGGTAATTATAAATGACTAACGGTAAAGTTAAATGGTTTAACTCAGAAAAAGGTTTTGGATTTATTCAAACTGAAGATGGAAATGATGTATTTGTACACTTTTCACAAATCAATAAACAAGGATTCAAAACTTTAGAAGAAGGGGAAGAAGTGACTTTCAGAATAGTTGAAGGTCAAAAAGGCCCTCAAGCAGAAGACGTTACACCAGTTAAGTAATTTTAAACCCTAAAGCCATTGGCTTTGGGGTTTTATAAAGTGAAGACCTATTATAATATAAAGCGGTCATATATGACCGCTTAAATTTTTATATGGGGGTTATGTAATGGATATAGATGATATTATTAGAAAAGTAAAGGATAGAACACCAAGACCCTTGGAGGTTAGACAAAAATATGCAGTTCTTATTCCTTTAATAAAAAACAAAGATAGATGGGAAATAATCTACGAATTAAGGGCAAAGAATTTAAAAAGACAGCCTGGGGAGATATCTTTTCCTGGAGGACAAGTTGAAAAAGGAGAAACTTATATGGAAGCTGCCATAAGGGAAACTATGGAGGAACTTAATATTCAAAAAGAAAATATTAATTTAATTGGAGAACTGGATTATCTAGTTTCCCATTCAAATACAATAATTCATTCATTTTTAGGTACAATTCATAATATAGATGTGGATAATATTAGGCCAAATAAGGATGAAGTAGATCATATATTCACAGTTCCCATAGATTTTTTCATTAATAATGAACCTAAATTATATTATATAGATTTACATGCAGCTATAAGTAAAGATTTTCCATATTATCTTATACCTAATGGGGAAAATTATAATTGGAGATTTGATAAACATTCAGTCTATTTTTATAATTATAAGAATTATATAATATGGGGATATACTGCAAAGGTGACTAAACATTTTGTGGATATAATAAAATAAGTTCTCTATATGGCACAGACCATAATAGAGAACTTTGTTTATTGTTCTTCAATTATTTTATTATTTAAATGGATTCCATTTTCTAATTGTCTTAAATCTCTAATTAAAAAGAACCCAGTTAAAATGGAGGCAATTAAATCAGATACTGGACCAGCTAACCAGACTCCTGTTAAACCAAAGAATTTTGGTAAAATCAATAAGGAAGGTATTAATACCAACACTTGTCTAGATAAACCTAAAAAAGCAGCATGTTTAGGTTTACCAGTAGCTTGAAAATAATTAGAACTAACTATTTGGAGACCTATTATGGGTAACATGGCTAAATACATTCTTAATCCCTTAATACCCACACCCATTATAGTATTCATTTCTGTGCCTTTCTCTAGGAATAGGCCAAATAATTTATGGGGTATGGTTTGGGTAATTAAAAAGCCTAAAGTTACTACTGAAGTTGCAGCTATTGCTGCCTTTTTTAAAGCCTCCTTAACCCTATTATATTTTTTTGCACCGTAGTTATAACCAATAATAGGCTGGGCACCTTGGTTAATGCCAAAGACTGGCATAAGTATTAACATGGTTATGCTGTGAATAACTCCCATACTTGAAATGGCAACGTCTCCTCCATAAGTATTCAAACTATTATTTAGAATAGCTGTTACCAAACTTGCAGCTAATTGCATACTAAAAGGAGCAAAACCAACTGAAAAAATATTTTTCACAATATACTTTCTCAATTTAATATTTTCTTTTTTCAATTTCAACATACTTCTACCATTTATAAAATGGCTAATAACCCAGATGGCAGATACTGCTTGTGAAATAATAGTAGCTAGAGCTGCACCTTTTATTCCCATATTAAATATAAATATAAAAATATAGTCTAATATTATATTTAGAATTGCTCCTATTAGCATAGTAATCATTGCAATTTTTGGATTACCTTCTCCTCTAATAAAAGCATTTATACCAAAACCTACAGCCTGGAAAGGTGCACCTATAAGGATTATGGACATATATTCTACAGCATAAGGTAAAATAGTATCACTTGCACCAAAAATTTTAAGTAAAGGTTCTATAAAGATTAGACCAGAAATACTTAAGGTCAATGAAACAATGAATAATAGTAAAAAAGCATTGCCTAGTATCAATTCAGCTTCGTCTTTTTTATCCTCTCCTAATCGTATAGAAGATAGTGAATTCCCTCCAAATCCTATTAACATACCAAAGGCCATAAGTATTAAAGCAACGGGTGAACTAACAAATATTGCTCCAATTCCTATACTACCTACACCTTTACCAATAAATATTCGGTCTACTATATTATATAATGCATTAACCAACATACCTACTATAGCAGGTATAGAAAATTTCAAAAGAAGTTTACCAATTTCCTCTTCACCTATAAATCTTGATTTATCGTTTTTCGTCTTCATTGATTATCCCTCACTTTTTCCAATACTCCTACGATAGTTTTTAGACTATTATTAAATTTTTCAATTTCTTCCTTAGAAAGGATGCTAAAAAGTTCCTCTATTCGTTTATTAAAATTTTCTTCTTGTCTTATATAATATCTTTCACCTTCCTTAGATAATTTAATAATGATTTTTCTTTTATCTTTTGGATCATCTTCTCTATATACTAGATTCATACTTTTCATAGAATCAATTAAAGTAGTAATACTGCCTTTCTCCATATCCATACACTTACCCAATATGGTAGGAGTAATTTCTTTGGCTCTACCTAGAATCAGTATTGCCTTTATTTGATTTTTAGTACAATCGTATTCGTCATCTATTTTTCTTTTAAAAGTTGGAGTAAATAAACTATGAAATAATGACATGAATTTTATTAAACCATGTCTAGTACTTATAATAGTATTATCCACAATATCATCACCTTAAACAAAAAAGTAGTTAGAATTCTAATAATTAGAATTCTAACTACTTATTCTATACTTTCTTTCTTTTAAAGTCAAGGATTAATTTGTAAACATCTGAGTCCAATAAGTAGTACCATTAGCGTTTACATAACCAACTCCAATAGTTCCAAAGCTTGGATTAAGTATATTAGCTCTATGACCTGATGAATTCATCCAACCATTTACTACGGATTCAGCACTAAAATATCCTTTAGCTATATTTTCTCCTGCAGTAGTATATTTGATTCCAAAACTTTTCATCATACTAAAGGGATCTCCATAGGTAGGAGAATTGTGGCTGAAATAATTTTTATTAGCCATATCTTGGGACTTGGCTCTAGCGACTTTAGATAGTTCTTCACTATAAGCCAAGGGAGCTAGTCCAGCTTTTTGTCTTTCTATGTTTACAAGTCTAACCACTTCCATCTCTATTGATGTATTTGTACTATCTTTGGTTTCAGGAACTGGGTTGCTTGGTTTTGTTTCAGGAGTTGTATTGCTATTGTTCTTATCGTTACTAGGTGTTGTATTGTTATCATTATTATTATTATCTTTATCAATATTAGTATCTGGTGTTTCTATTTCTTCTACAGGAGTATCAGGTTTTTTAGGTACATTAGTGTTATTTTCATATTCCCAAAAATTAGGGGTAAATCTGATAACTACATTATTAAATCTATTTCTTAAGTAATTATTTGAGTAGCTATTGTAAGTTATTACATAGGCATTTTTATAACTATTGCTACTAGGTGTATAATAAGTATTGTCTTTGTAGTTAATACTTGCAGCCTGTCCTACAGATGTTGATAAAAACATAGTTGTAGCTAATGAAATCAATATTTTTTTACTCTTTTTTTTCATTTTATATCCTCCTTAAATTTTAAATTCAATCCGTCCCCCTTTCTTTTTTTGTTTTTTAAAAGTATAACATTAAATTTTTATTAAATAAACAATCAATAGATGGCAGGTTAACATAATATTGGAAATTCCATAAAATAATAAGTCCTACATACGCAGGACTTATTAAAACTACATTATTTAATTCTTATTTGATGATATACTTTTTTACCTTTACGAATTAAAATTTTTCCATCTTCAAAATCCTTTAAAGTAATAATTTTATTTATATCTTCAACTTTTACATCATCTATAGATAATCCACCTTGTTCAATAAGCCTTCTACCTTCGCTATTGGATTTTGTTAGACCAACATCTTTTATCAAATCTAATATTCCTATACCCTTTTCTAACAAATTTTTATCAAATTCTGTAAAGGGTATAGAACCTCTTTCTTTGGAGCCTTCAAATAATGCTCTTGCAGCATTTTGGGCTTTAGTAGCTTCTTCTTCTCCATGAACCATTTTGGTTACTTCAAAGGCGAGGACTTCTTTTGCTTTGTTGATTTCAGCTCCTTCTAGAGAACCTAGTCTTTTTACCTCATCCATAGGCAAGAAGGTTAATAGACTCAAGAATTTTTCCACATCCCTATCATCTGAATTTCTTAGGTATTGGTAAAATTCATAAGGAGATGTTTTTTCTGAGTCTAACCATATGGTACCTGCTGCTGTTTTACCCATTTTAATTCCTGCTGCAGTGGAGAGAAGTTTGAAGGTCATGGCATATACTTTATCTCCTTCAAGTTTTCTAACTAGTTCATATCCTCCTAATATATTAGACCATTGGTCACTGCCTCCCACTTGGAGGCGACAGTTGTAATCCCTAAACAGTTTTAAATAATCGTAGGACTGCATTAGCATGTAGCTAAATTCAAAGAAGGTTAATCCTTCCTCTAGTCTGTTTTTATAGCAGTCAAAGGTAAGCATTCTGTTTACGGAGAAATGAACTCCTACTTCCCTCATGAAATCTAAGAAATTCAAATTTAATAACCATTCTGCATTGTTAACCATAATAGCCTTATCATCATCAAAATCGATGAATCGTGAAAGTTGTTCTTTAAATCTCGAAGCATTATGATCAATTGTTTCTTTAGTGAGCATTTTTCTCATATCTGTTCTTCCTGAAGGGTCTCCTACCATAGTGGTTCCGCCACCTAATAGAGCAATAGGCCTATGACCTGCTCTTTGCATATGCATCATAACCATAATTTGAATAAAATGGCCTAGGGTTAAGCTATCAGCAGTAGCGTCAAATCCAACATAAAATGTAACAGACTCCTTATCTAAAAGCTCTATAAGCTCTTCTTCATAGGTTACCTGATCAATATAACCTCTTTCTTGTAGGACATCAAAAACATTAGCCATTATATAACCTCCTAAATTATATTTGTTTTCATAAAAAAAGGGTATCTTCTCATGAAAGGACGAGAAGACACCCGTGGTACCACCTTAATTCGCATATAGCCTCTAATCACGTAACGTGTGATAAACGCAATAGTTTCCTATTGAAACTATGGATTCGTAATTCGCTCAATTATTAGGTTACAAATCTCTCACCAAATGATTTATTCTCTGTATTTTTAACCATAATGAGCTACTAATATCCGTCATCGTCTAATATTGATTTATAATGTATATTAATATATAAAATAGATATTGTCAAGAGTAAAAAAGAGGACTATATTAGTCCTCTACTATCAATTCCACACTATTTTCCCATAGACCGTGAATGTTACAATAGCTTGTAGCATGAAGGGTTCCAGATTTCTCAACCTTAAACTTAGCTGATACATAAGGTTCAGTAAAGATTCCATGCTCTCCATGACTATTGAAATTATAACTGCCTATCTCTACTGGGAAATTACTTCCTTCTGGATGGAAATAAAGCTTAATCCATGATATGTAATGCTCCAGAGTATTTGGATGAGCAATTTCTTCACCAATGTTAAGGTTAACTTCAACTATATCTCCTTTTTTAACTTTCTCAGGAGCATGAATAACTGGTACATGTTTTTCACCTTTCCAATCTCCACTTTGATATAATTTTCCAATACTTTTCATATTAAATAACCTCCTAATTTAATTGATAATATTCATAGTGAATAACCTATATAGATTGATACCCAAGTAATACAAAAAATACACAATATAAAAGTAATTATTTATTATTTTAGGTATAATAGAAATGAATCATTTAAGAAAGGAAGAATATCATGAGACAAATAGAGTTAATTGCAACAACAACTTTTGGGTTAGAAGCTGTTGTAAAAAGAGAATTACAAAACCTAGGATACAGTGATTTAATGGTTGAAAATGGAAAGGTCACCTTTAAAGCTACAGAGAGAGATATTCCTATTACCAACTTATGGTTAAGGTCTGCTGATAGGGTGTTATTAAAGATAGGAGAGTTTAAAGCTACTTCTTTTGATGAGTTATTTGAAAAAACAAAGGCTCTTCCTTGGGATGAATGGATTACAGAAGATGGAGAATTTACAGTGGAGGGAAAATCAATAAACTCTAAGCTATTTAGCATTTCAGATTCTCAAGCTATAGTTAAAAAAGCTATTGTAGAAAAGATGAAATCTAAATATAAAAGGGATTGGTTTGAAGAAACAGGGGCTAAATTTACAATAGAAGTATCTTTACTTAAGGATATTGCAACTTTGACCATTGATACTTCAGGCCCTGGTCTACATAAAAGGGGATATAGAACTCATAGTGTAGAAGCCCCTTTGAAGGAAACTTTAGCTGCAGCTTTAATCCAATTGAGTTATTGGAACAAGGATAGGTTTTTGTCAGACCCTTTCTGTGGCTCAGGAACTATTCCTATTGAAGCAGCAATGATTGGGAAGAACATAGCACCAGGATTAAATAGGAATTTTGCTTCTGAAGGTTGGCCTAGAATAAAAAAAGAGTACTGGCAAGATGCTAGAAGAGAAGCTTGGGATGTAATGCTTAAAGATTTTAATTTGAATATTATTGGTTCAGATATTGATAAAAAAGCTGTGGAATTGGCAAAAGAAAATGCAGCAAATATAGGTTTAGAACAGGATATAAAATTTATTGTTAAGGATGTTAGGGACTTTATTTTTAAAGAGGACTACGGGGTAATTATTTGTAATCCTCCCTATGGTGAAAGAATAGGAGAAGAAAAAGAGGTGGATAAGCTGTATAAGGATATGGGGGAAATTTTTAGAAAACTAGATACCTATTCCATATATGTTCTAACCTCAAATGAATATTTTGAAAGATTATATGGAAAAGAGGCAGATAGAAAAAGAAAACTATATAATGGTCGAATTAAAGTGGATTATTATCAATACTATGGACCTAGGCCACCAAGAATTTAATGAGAATATGAATAGTTTAAGGGTATAATTGAATTAGAAGAATAAAAGGGGGGCGCAGTTATGAGTATTTATACAAAGACTGGCGATAAGGGAACTACTTCTTTATTTGATAACAAAAGGGTACCAAAGGATGATATAAGGGTAGAAAGCTATGGGACAGTAGACGAGCTAGTGTCTTTTTTAGGACTTACAAAGAACTATATGGATGATAAAGAAATATTCGATCTTATTCAGGAAATTCAAAACAAGCTATTTACTGTGGCCAGTAATTTAGCCACAGAAGACAAAACAAAAGTAAAATATCACATAGTAGAAGAAGATATTAAATATTTAGAAGACAATATCGATGAATACATGGGTAGATTAAATAATCCTACGGGCTTTATAATTCCTGGTTCAGGGAAGAAATCTGGCTATCTTCATGTTTGCCGAACTATATGTAGAAGGGCAGAAAGAAAAATAATCACCTTAGGTTCTCATAGTGAGGTAGACCCTTTGGTGATTAAATACGTGAATAGATTATCGGATTTGATCTATGCTCTAGCTAGGTATTTGGAAGAAGAAGAAATAAAGGTAGAATATAGACCTTAAATAATAGTTAAATCCTAATATGTTCTACCATTTTATTTAATTCATCAGCAATGGAAGATAGATTTTCAATAGAAGTTGTAATTTCTTCCATAGAAGCAAGGTTGTTTTCTACAGCAGCAGCGCTAGTCTCAGAGGCTGCTGTTGTTTCTTCAGAAATGGCAGATATTTCTGAAGCCCTTTCCAATATATATTCACTATTGTTACGGACTTCTTTGGCAGCTTCTGTAATTTCTGTTATCAATATATTGATTTGATCAATTTTAATCAATAAGTCATCAAAGGATTTTTTGGTTAAATCTGCAATATTTACGCTTTCTTCTACTACTTCGCTTACTTCATCGATGCTAGTTACTGCACTTGTACTACTATTAGTTACATTGGAAGTGATAGATGATATTTCTACCGAATATGTATGGGTAGCATCGGCTAATTTTCTAATCTCCTCTGCAACTACTGCAAACCCTCTACCGGCTTCCCCAGCTCTTGCAGCTTCAATAGCAGCATTTAATGCAAGAAGATTTGTTTGTTCAGCTATTTCATTAATAATAACTACTATATTATCAATATTTTTAATCTGATGATTTAATTCTTCTATAATATTTGAAGTATCTTTTGTAGTGTTCTCTATTAAATTGACCATATGGATGATTTTATCTACATCTTCATAACCTTTTTTTGCAGACTGGGCCATGGAAATGGAGAGTTCACCAGCTTGTTCTGCAAAGTTTTCCGTATCTTGAGATAGATTGTTTAGGTTAGAAATAGCTTCACTTAATTCGGATATATTCATAGAGGTATCTTCTGAACCTTTAGCAATTTCATTAACGCTCATAGCTATATTTTCAATGGAAGATGTAGTCTCTTCAATTACCGAGGATAAGTTTCTAGTATTATTAGCTAAAACATTAGAATTTTTTCTAACTCCTGTAGTCATTTTCTTAGTAACAGATATAATTTTATTTAAAGAATCTCCTATTTGAGGAAGTTCTTCAATGTTTTTAATAGCTTCTATTTTGGTATAATCTCCTTTGGCTATATGTTCTATTGTTGAAGTAATTATATCAAAAGTTTTATTAATTATTTTATTGAACAGAACTCGAGTTATTAGACCAATTATTAATGTGTTTATTATTGCTATAAATAAGATATGTAGCTGTGGGTTTTGGATTAAATCCATATCAATGGAATTGACAATGAAATAAGTAGCAATTATACTTATAAAAATAGTTATAAAAGTAAAAGTAAAAAATCTGAGTTTTAATTTATTCATTGAAATTTCCTCCTCTAGTTTAGACTAATACATATATGATACTATATATTTAATTTTATGTTAATAGAGAATAAAGAAGAAAGTGGGAAAATGGGGAAAAATATCTGGAATATTTTTTTATAAGTATAAAGATTAAATACTTTGTGTTTTGAAAATTATTATGATATCATTAAACAAAGTAGCTATTATATATAAAGGGTGATAGTATGCTTATTAGAGAAGATTCAAACTCTTTAGTTAAAAGGATTAAAGAATTCAGTAAATTAAACTATCATGTTCTCGAAAGTATGGCAGATTGGGTTAGAGTAGTGGATTTTCATGGTACCATTATATATGCCAATGAAGCAATGAAAAAAGCTTTAGGAGATGATTTAATAGGTAAGAAATGCTATCAATCTATTGGTAAAGATGAACCTTGTGGTTTTTGCATATCTAAAAAAAGTATAAAAACTAGTGAAACCGTTCAAAAAGAAGAAATAATAAATGGTAGATATTTTTCTGTTAAAAGCTCTCCATTAACAGATTCTAATGGTGATGTAATAGCTGCAGTAGAAGTCTTAAGGGATGTAACAAGAGAAAGGAAATTGGAACTTGAACTAATTGAGAGAAACAAAAAAATGATTAAGGATTTAAGATTTGCCAAGAGACTTCAACATAGAATATTACCAAAGAAGGGCGTTTATCAAACATTGAAAATAAATCATCTATATAAACCTTCAGAGATGCTAAGCGGAGATATGTTTGATGTTTTCCATATAGACGAAGACAATATTGGGATATATATCTGTGATGTGGTTGGAAATGGCATTACAGCTTCTATGATGACTATGTTCGTTAGACAAACCATGAGAGCTATAAAGGATGATGTTTTAAGTCCTTCTGTTGCTCTAACAGAACTCCATAAGGAATTTAGCACTTTAGGCCTAGAAGTGGATAAATATTTTACAATATTTTATGCAGTATTTAATACTAAAAGCAATCATTTCAAATATGCAAATGCTGGTCATAATTGTATTCCTATTAAATATAATTCTAATGAAATTGAATTATTGACAACGAAGGGATTTCCCATATCCTTAATATTTAATGAAATATATTATGAAGAAAATCATATTATATTGAATGAAGGTGACAAAGTACTGTTTTATACCGATGGAATAACGGAAGTAAAAAACATAGAAGGAGAAGAATTTGGAGTGGATAGGATAGTTGATATTATAAAGAATAATGGTGTTGGTATATTGAATAAAATAGTAGAGAATGTGGAAAAGTTTAGATGGGGAGAACAGGAAGATGATTTTGCAATGGTATTAATGGAAGTGCTTAAATGATAAAAGTCCTAGAAGGTAACTTCTAAGACTTTTTATTATTAAAAATATAGATATAGGTTAGAATAAATTAATGGAGGGAAGTTTATGGATAATATTACATTTGATTATTCAAACAGTTTTATTGAAGAACACGAAATGGATTGTATGAAACCTATAATACAATCTTCTCATAGATTACTACATGATAGGGTGGGGATAGGCAAAGAATTTACTGGATGGATAAACTTACCTAGGAATTACAATAGGGAAGAAATTGAAAAGGTTAAGGCTTATGCCAACAAAATAAGAGAAGATTCCCAAGTGTTTATACTAGTAGGTATAGGGGGATCCTATTTAGGTGCTAGGGCATGTATAGAGGCTTTAAATCACAATTTTTATAATAACCTATCCCATGAAAAACGGAGAGGGCCTGAAATATACTATGCTGGGAACAATATAAGCAGTAATTACATATTGGACTTATTGGATTTAATGGAAGATAAAAATATTAGCATTAATGTAATATCAAAATCAGGGACTACTATGGAACCAGCATTGGCTTTCAGAATTTTTAAGGAATATATGGAAAATAGATATGGAAAAGATGAGGCGAAAGAGAGGATATATATTACAACAGATAGTTCTAAGGGAGCCTTAAGGGAGCTAGCTGAAAGAGAAGGATACACTTCTTTTATAATACCTGATGATATTGGTGGGAGATATTCTGTACTTACTGCAGTAGGCTTACTTCCTATAGCTGTTTCAGGAATAGACATAGATAGACTTATGGATGGAGCCTTATCTGGAATGGAAGAATACTCAAAAGATGATATTGAAGAAAATATATCTTATCAATATGCTTTAGCTAGAAATATTTTATACAATAAGGGAAAGGATATAGAGGTATTTATTAATTATGAACCCAATTTATATTATTTCTCTGAATGGTGGAAACAGTTATATGGAGAAAGTGAAGGAAAGGATAATAAAGGGATATTTCCTGCTACTGCTAGTTTCACAACGGATTTACATTCTTTAGGTCAATTAATCCAGGATGGGAAAAGGAATTTGTTTGAAACTACAATAAATATAGGAAATCCAAGAAAAGACATGATTATAAGAAGAGATAAGGAAAACTTGGATGGGCTTAATTTTTTATCCGATAAAACTATTGATTTTGTTAATAAGAAAGCTTTTGAAGGTACTTTATTGGCTCATACTAAAGGTAGAGTGCCAAATCTAGTACTTAATGTTCCAGAGATTAATGAATACTATTTTGGGAAACTAATCTACTTTTTTGAAAAGTCCTGTGCAATTAGTGGATATATATTAGGGGTTAATCCTTTTAATCAACCGGGAGTAGAAGAATATAAAACTAATATGTTTAAACTTTTAGGAAAACCTGGATATAAGTAAAATCTAACCTCTAATTACCGTTAGCCTTTATTTAACAATAGAGTGTTTAGTGTTTTTAATATTGTTAATAAATAAACAATCTTTAGTTGTTTTATTATATTTTATCTGATAAAATATGAATAGATTATTATAATTATAATTGGGGGTTGGAAATGCTATGGGTTTTAAGTATATTCAATTTAAAAAAGAAAAAAACATAGGCATTTTATCTATTAACAGACCTAATGCTTTAAATGCATTAAATTCTGATGTTTTAGATGAGCTGGACAAGTCAATAGATAGGGTAATAGATGATGATGAAGTACATATATTGATAATTACTGGAGAAGGACGTGCTTTTGTTGCAGGAGCAGATATTTCTGAAATGAAAGATATGGATTTATTTAGAGCCAGGAAATTTGCAGATAAAGGGTTAAAACTTTTTAGGAAAATTGAGCTAATGGAAAAGCCTGTTATAGCCGCTGTAAATGGATTTGCTTTAGGTGGTGGATGCGAATTAACCATGTGTTGTGATATAAGGATAGCATCCCCAAAGGCAAAGTTTGGGCAGCCAGAAGTAGGTCTTGGGATTATTCCTGGATTTGCAGGAACCCAAAGATTATCTCGTATTGTAGGTTTAGGGAAAGCTAAGGAGTTAATATTCACTGCAGATATGATAGATGCAGAAGAAGCCTATAGAATAGGCTTGGTCAATAAAGTAGTTCCAGAAGAGGAATTGATAGATGAAGCTATGGCTATAGCCAATAAAATTGCATCTAAAGGACAAATTGCCGTTAGATTTTCAAAAGTTGCAATAAATAGAGGAATAGAAACGGATATTGAAACAGGTCAAGCTATTGAAAAAGATTTATTTGGATTATGTTTTGCTACAGAAGACCAGAAAGAAGGTATGGAAGCGTTTCTAGAGAAGCGCAAACCAAACTATAAATTAAAATAAAATCTGGGGGTGTTTATATGAAGAAAATTGGTATATTAGGGAGAGGTACTATGGCCTCTGGGATAGTACAAGTTTTTGCTCAAAAAGATTATGATGTTATAATGTGGGTTAGAAGTATTGATGCATCAAATCCAAGGGGAAGTTTAAAAGGAGTAGATAAAAGTTTAGATAGGTTAGTTAAAAAAGAAAGGATTTCTGAAGAGGACAAGAATAATATATTGAAAAGAGTTGAAATAACTACGAATTATGAAGATTTAAAGGAATGTGATTTAATTGTGGAAGCTATTTCAGAAGATATGGATGTTAAGAAAGAGACCTTTAAGAGATTAGATGAATTATGTAAAGAAGATACAATATTAGCTACAAATACTTCATCCTTGTCCATTACTGAAATTGCAAGTAGTACAAATAGGCCAGATAAAGTAATAGGAATGCATTTTTTCAATCCAGTTTCTGTAATGAAATTGGTGGAAATTATTAAGGGTATTGGAACTTCGGAAGAGGTTAAAAATCAAATAATTGAATTATCTAAAGCTTTAGGCAAGACTCCAGTTGAAGTAGAGGAAGCTCCTGGTTTTGTGGTAAATAGAATACTTATTCCTATGATTAATGAAGCAGTAGGTATATTAGGAGATGGAGTAGCAACAGTAGAAGATATTGATGAGGCTATGAAACTTGGTGCAAATCATCCAATGGGGCCATTGGCCTTAGCTGATTTAATAGGCTTAGATGTTTGTTTGGCAATTATGGATGTACTATATACTGAATTTGGTGATTCAAAGTATAGAGCCCACCCACTTCTCAGGAAGATGGTAAGGGGTGGACAATTAGGAAGAAAAACTAAAAAAGGATTTTTCGATTATTCTAGATAAAGTATATAAATTAATTGATGAAAACTTTCTTTTTGATATATATCAAAAAGAAAGTTTTTTGATATATAAAGATGGAGAATGGACACAATATATAGCAAATATCATTTATGGAAGGTGGCTAATAAATGAAAACTTTTTGGAAAGTATTTATTGTGTCCTTTATATTTTTCTTTATTGCAATTTTTTTAGGCTCCTATTCTTATTTGAAATCCAATGAAAATAGGTTAAGGTCAAATATTAGTGACGGAGAATCCAAAATAGAAAAAAAATACAATATCGAAGAACAAACTGCTAATATCAAAACCTATTCTTCTTTATCGGAGGCCTTTAAAAAGAGTAATAGGTTAAATGTAATCTTATTGGGAATGGATGATGCTAGAACAGACACAATTATATTTGCAACCTTTGACCCAATATCTAAACAGGTAAACGCAATTTCTATACCAAGGGATACCTATGTCCATAGAAAGGGATATAATAGAGGGGAACAAAGAAAGATTAACGCTATATATGGGGACCATGGTGTAGAAGGGGTAAAAAAAGCAGTATCTTATATATTGGGAGGAGTTCCTATCCATCATTACATAATAATGGATTATGAAGGGGTAGAAAATATTATTAATTCAATTGGTGGAGTAGAAGTAATGGTACCTTTTCATATGAAATATAAAGACCCTACTGCAAATCCCCCTTTGAATATAGACATTAAAGAGGGGAAACAGGTTTTAAATGGTAAAAAATCTTTAGAATTTTTAAGATATAGAAAGGGAAATAACAACGGAAGTGGTTATATAGATGGAGATTTAGGTAGGATTAGATCCCAACAACAATTTCTTCAATCTTTTATCCATAAGACTTTGTCCTATCGACTGCCTGTAATTATTAAGAAGGGATTTGATTATATTAAAACGGATATTAAGCTTTGGGAAGGTATTAATTATTCAAGAAAAGTTATAGATATGAAATCAGATGATTTTATATTTATGACTTTACCAGGAAAGGCAGAATTAAAAAAATATGATGGTAAAATTTTATCCTATTATATATTCAATTCTAAGGAAATTAAAAAATTATTAGAAGATATTTATAATGTAAGAAAGACTTCTGTTGAAAATCCTTAAATTGAGAAACCCCCTAAATTTAGGGGGTTAAATGGCTTCCTTTTCATTGTTTTCTAGCATGGCTTCTCCTATGGTATAAACATTACCTGCTCCCATAGTAACTACAATGTCTCCTTTTTTAGCATTCTCAAGAATATAGTTTTCAATACTTTCGAAAGAAGATATATATTTAGCATCTATTCCATTCTTCAACAAGGCCTCTACCAAATGGGTAGAATGTATAATACCATTATCCTTTTCTCGGGCAGCATATATATCTGGTATTATGACTTTATCTGCTTCTGAAAAGGATTCAGCAAAACTATTTAACAGTATTTTTGTCCTTGTATAGGTATGGGGTTGAAATATACACCAAATTCGACTATTTGTAGAGTTTTTCAAAGCTCTTAGTGAGGCTTTAATTTCTGTAGGGTGATGAGCATAGTCGTCAACTATTTTTATACCATTTATAATTCCTTTCACTTCTAGTCGTCTATGGGTCCCTTTATATTCCTCTATAGATTTCAATATAGTATCAATAGGAACTCCTAAAATATGAGTAGCTGCAATGCTAGCTAATGCATTGTAGACATTATGAATTCCCATTACATTTAACTTCACTGGATATAAGGATTCCCCTTTTATGTTAAGCATAAACCTTGGGTAGCCTTCTGACGTAAAGGAGATATTTTCAGCCGAATAGTCAGATTTATTATTTAATCCAAAGGTAATTGCTTTAGCTTTTGTATTTCCTATTACCTTTTTAGCGTTTATATCGTCAGAGTTTATAATTAGATGCCCATTATCTTTAATATTTCGACCATATTGAGTAAAAGTATCTACTATATGATCGATATTTTCAAAATAATCTAAATGTTCTTCTTCCATGTTTAATATAATGGCTATTGTAGGGTAGTACTTCAAAATATTTCCCTTATATTCACAAGCCTCTGTCAAAAGATATTTTTTAGTGCCTAACTTAACATTTCCACCAATTTCATCTAATTGGCCCCCTAGTAAAATAGTGGGTTTTAGTAGTGAACGATTTAATATTGTGGCAATCATACTAGTTGTAGTTGTTTTACCATGGGTTCCAGATACTGCAATAGAATTTTCATAATTTTTCATCAGCGCACCAAGAAATGTTGCTCTATCGACAGTTGGGATATTGTTTTCAAAAGATTTTACCAATTCTTCATTATCCTTTGATATGGCATCTGTATATACAATTAAATTAGCTCCATTAATATTGTTTTGATTATGACCTATGTAAATATCAGCACCTAAGGTTTTTAATCTTTCAATAATATAACTATTATTCATATCAGAGCCTGAAACTTTATACCCTTCTATTAATAAAATTTCAGCCAAACCACTCATACTAATCCCACCAATTCCAATGAAATGTACGTGAGAGTATTTATGGTCATTTATGCAAAATTCAAACATAAACTTACCTCCTATGTTGTTCAAATTGAATGCTTTCTTTCAATATTATTACCAAGTTACATATTAATATTATTTTATTCCAATAAGTGTTTTTTTGCCACTGCTTGATTATATCATATTACTATAATAATAAAAAGGCAATATTAAAGGCCTATTACAAAATTTGTAAGGCACAGATTTTAATCAAATAATATTAATATTAA
>NZ_PPXX01000013.1 GCF_021655075.1 Clostridium sp. Cult2 | reverse complement strand
GTGTTAGGCACGCCGCCAGCGTTCGTCCTGAGCCAGGATCAAACTCTCATTAAAAAAGTTTGCCTGTTTGTTTATATCTTACTCAAAGTACTTCACACTATTAAATTAAAAGGTTCAGTTTTTTGTCAACTCCTATACTATAACAAATATTTAAGTTCATGTCAACATTATTTTGATTTATTTTTAAAATCATTTTATTTTGACTTTTGTTGGACACAACTTATTGAAGCTGACAAGTAAATATATTATACCCTTTTTTGATAAATGTCAACCATTATTTAAAAGTTCTTTATTTCTTTCTTTAATTTTATTAAATCTTCCATATATGTGCCTTTTAGTTCTCTTCTATATATAATTGCAGCAGGATGATATAATGGGAAAATTCTGTAATTTTCATCTTGTATTTTTACTTCCATTATTTTCCCATGGACTTCTCCAATTTTTAAATCATCATTAAATATAGCTTTAAGAGGAGTATTACCTAAGGTAACTATTATACTAGGCTTTATTATATCTATCTCTTCATAAATATATCTCCTGAAAGCATCTATTTCCCTAGATGTAGGAGTTCTGTTAGATAATCTCTTAGTTTTGGGATTAATCTTAGTTGGCCTATACTTTACAGAGTTTGTAATATATACATTTTCCCTTTTAATATTTAATACTTCCAAAAATTCCCCAAAATGTTTTCCTGCTTGCCCTACAAAAGGTTCCCCCATTTCTATTTCTTTTGCTCCAGGGGCTTCTCCAATAAGGATGATGGAACTATTTAAATCTCCATGCCCTAATACTATTTTTTCATGAGAATATTCTTCCATTACTTTTTTATTTAATAATTTCATTTTTTCTTCTTTCACCATATCACTCTTTCTTATTAGTATTAATTTTTTCATACTTTCTCTTTATATTTTTAAAGTCTTCCCAAGCTTCTTTCTTTTTACCCTCATCCCGTAGGAGGGCAGCTGGATGATATGTGGCAATAATAGAGTATTTCCCACGATTTATCCAATTACCTCTATCCTTAGTAATTTTAAAATCTTTATCTATAATATTTTTAGCTGCTATAGCTCCTAAGCATACAATTATTGTAGGGTCAATTATCTTTACTTGCCATCTTAAAAATTCTATGCAAGTATTACTCTCTTCTTCTAAAGGATTTCTATTGTTTGGAGGTCTACATTTTACAATATTAGCAATATATACATCCTCCCGCTTTAAATTAATAGCACCTAGCATTTTATCTAGAAGCTGCCCAGCTCTTCCGACAAAAGGTCTCCCTATTTTATCCTCATTGTATCCAGGACCTTCACCAATAAAAATTATCTCTGCATTTTCATTCCCTTCTCCAAAAACCACTTTTCTCCTATTTTTAGATAAAAAGCACCTTTCACATCTTTTCACTATTAGTTGAAGTTTATCTAAAGTATACATAAATGCCCCTCCATGCCCTTTAATAATAAACAATGAGTCAAAGGATAATCCTTTGACTCATAAACTTATTCATCTTCGCCTATTGGTTTCATAGTTGGAAATAATATTACATCCCTTATAGTTGGTTGATTAGTTAATATAATAATAAGTCTATCTATTCCTATTCCTAGTCCTCCAGTTGGTGGAAGTCCCACTTCTAAAGCATTAACAAAATCCATATCCATCATATGGGCCTCCACATCTCCAGCTTCTCTTTGTTTTGCTTGTTCAATAAATCTTTCTTTTTGATCTATTGGGTCATTTAATTCACTAAATGCATTGGCTATTTCCCAAGTGTTTATAAAAGCTTCGAATCTATTAGTTAATCTCGGGTCATCAGGATTTCTCTTTGCTAAAGGTGATACTTCCACAGGATGGTGGGTAATAAAAGTAGGTTGAATTAAATGTTGTTCACAAAACTCTTCAAACATTTCACTGATTATATGTCCTCGCTTCATACTAGGTTCAATATCTAATCCTTTTGCCTTAGCAACTTCAATAGCTTCTTCATCTGTATCTATGGTATTAAAATCGATTCCTACATATTCTTTTATTGCATCTATCATACTAAGCCTTCTCCAAGGTGGTGTTAAGTCTATCTCTTTACCTTGATAATTAATCTTAGTACTACCAAATGTCTTTTCTGCTACATAAGCTATTAACTCTTCCGTCAGTTTCATCATGTCCTCATAGTCTGCATAAGCTTGATAGAGTTCAATATTTGTAAATTCAGGATTGTGTTTATAACTCATACCTTCATTCCTAAACATTCTTCCCATTTCGTATACTTTGTCAAATCCACCAACTATAAGTCTTTTTAAATATAATTCATTGGCAATCCTTAAGTACATATCTAAATCTAGTGTATTATGATGGGTTACGAAGGGCCTAGCATTCGCTCCACCAGCGATAGTATTTAATATAGGAGTATCTACTTCTAAAAATTCTCTATCATCGAGATACTCTCTCACAGCTTTGATTATTTTAGACCTTAAAATGAAAGTTTCTTTTACTTCTGGATTTACTATTAAATCTACATACCTTTGTCTATATCTTAAATCTTGATCCTTTAGTCCATGGAATTTTTCAGGTAGGATTTGCAATGATTTAGTCAATAGAATCATTTCCTTTGCCCTTATAGAAACTTCACCGGTTCTGGTTTTAAATACCTCTCCTTTTGCTCCAACAATATCTCCTATATCCAGAAGGTTTAATTTATTATAAGCTTCTTCTCCTATAGCATCCATTTTAACAAATATTTGTATTCTACCTTTACCATCTTGCAAATCCATAAAACTAACCTTACCATGACCTCTTCTAGACATTATTCTACCAGCAACTGAAACCGTTTTCTCTTCTAATTCTTCAAAGTTATCTTTAATAGTAATGCTATGATGAGTACAGTCATATTTTTCTATAAGAAAGGGGTTTTCTCCCATCTCTATTAATTCTTTTAACTTTTCCCTTCTAATCATTAGCATTTCATTAATATTCTCTTCCGTTCCTGACATATATTATATAACCTCCTCTTATCTTGTAATGCTTATAATTTGATATTTAATAAGTCCATCAGGTACATGTACTTCTACTATTTCTTCTGCCTTTTTACCCAATAAAGCCTTTCCAACCGGTGATTCATTAGAAATTTTCCCTTCATATGGATCTGCCTCTGCCGAGCCTACTATGATATACTCCATATCTTCATCATATTCAAGATCTTTTACCACAACTTTTGAACCTATACTTACTACATCAGTAGATATATCTTCATCATCTATTAGTTTAGCATTTCTAAGTATCATTTCCAACTTTGCTATTCTTTCTTCCAATTGCCCTTGTTCATTCTTTGCCTGATCATACTCTGAGTTTTCGCTTATATCTCCAAAAGCCAAAGCTTGTTTTATTCTGTCTGCAATCTCTCTTCTTCTAACAGTTTTTAATTCATCTAATTCATTTTCTAGCTTTTTTAGCCCTTCTAATGTCAAAAACACATCCCTTTCAGCCATATAATTCTCTCCTTCTATTAAATATTTTGGCCTATGCGCCCTTTAAACGGAAAAACATTAAATAATTATTACCTATATATGCAGAATATTATAATCAAGGGGAAGGTCGTTGTCAAGTACTTAGAGCTTTCCCTTAATTCTTATTTGGTAATCTGCAAAATTTTCAATATTATAAAATTCTCCTCCAATAGATAAACCTGCAAAATCAGCAGAATTTAATCGATTAAATTGTTCATAGAAATAAGAAGGTATTAAGGAACTTATATACTCATTTTCTCTTATATTTAAATAATCGATTTTAAAAATAAAATCTTCGATAATAACTATTCTTCTGTCTTCAGCGGCTTTGTTCTTTAACCATTTACTAATACTACAATCGAATATAATGGCTTTTTTTCTAAACTTATCTGTATTTAAATAGTAATTATCTTTAAGATTAATGATTATAGAGTAATTTGTCAAGATTTTATCTATTTTTTTAGAATAAAAAATAGATAAACCAGTTTTTTCTAACATATAATTTGATATTTTTTCTATAGTATCTTCATCATCACCAGCTAATGTTATAAATCTTACTTCCTTATATAGACTTTCTATTATGCCTTTAGTAAGCTCTTTATCATCTCCTATTATTAATATTTCTTTTTCTTTTAAATCTTCATTTAAATTTTTATAAATTTCTTTTAAAACAGAAGGTAAAAAAAATGTAATAGTATTTATTCCATTAACTATTTTTAAATTGGTCTTCCTTTCAATTAATCTTAAATCATCCATAGTAAATAAACTTGATTCTTCCAAAATAAGGTTGTTAGTATTTTCATTTTTAAGTTTTTCTATTGCTAAAATAACTTCTTCAACTATCTCATCTTTTCCCTTATATAAACTATTTAAAAAAACTCCTCCAACTTTACCTATTGTTTTTCCATCATTATTTTTTATATCTTCTAAAATTTTAACTCTTGTGGTTGGAAAAAATTTGTTTGGGATTATTTTCTTTAATCCTTTGTTAAAATGAGAATAATATTTCTTCTCTCCTATAATATAAAGAAACTCGATAATAATCCCCCCTCTATAATATTGTAATGTATTATATGAAGGTTGTGGAAGAAGTATAACTAATTTACAACAAAGGTATTTAATTCTAACAGATAGTTTAACAAAATTTCTTTCATTTTATCTTTGCTTTCTACAGTATTCATTTCATTCTTTATCCTATTAGAATTTTTCATCCCTTTTAGATACCAAGATATATGCTTCCTCATCTCTCTTACTCCAACTTTTTCTCCTTTTATATTACATATAAGTTCTAAATGTTTTATTGCCATATTAATAATATCTTCATTGGATGGTTTAATATCTTCTTTACCTTTCATAATTAACTTTATTCTATTGAATATCCAAGGGTTTCCCATTACTCCTCTTCCAATAGCTACTGCATCACATCCAGTATAATTCATCATATTTATTGCGTCTATAGGTTCAAATATATCTCCATTTCCTATAACAGGAATATTTAAAGATTCCTTTAATTCTTTAATAAAATCCCAATTAGCTTTTCCCGAGTAAAACATATCCTTAGTTCTACCATGAATGGTTATAGCTGATATCCCTCCTTCTTCAGCTATTTTCCCTACTTCAATTCCATTTAGACTATTATGGTCCCAACCCATTCTAATCTTCAATGTAACAGGTTTGTTAGATACTTTTGTAATCTCCTTCAATATTTTCCTGATTAATGTTGGGTTTTTTAGTAATGCAGCTCCATCCCCATTTTTTACTATTTTAGGTGTAGGGCAACCCATGTTTATATCGATTATGTCTATATCTTCTCGAGGATTAATAATCTTCTCAACTACTTCTGCCATTATATAGGGGTCTGATCCAAATATTTGTAAAGCAACGGGTCTTTCTTTCAAGTCTATATCTGTCAATTGATCAGTTTTTTTATCATGATAATATAATCCTTTGCTGCTTACCATTTCAGAAACCACTAATCCTGCTCCCATTTCTTTACAGATAATTCTATATGCTTTATCAGTAACTCCTGCCATTGGTGCTAAAAAAACATTGTTTTCTAAATTAATATTTCCAATCTTCATTAGTATCACCTTTACACAAACAAAATTTTGTCATAATGTTATTAGTGAAGTAAACTTATATCTAATACATTTAAAAAATGATATAATAAGGTTTCTCTTTATCATAATTATTAGAAAAAAGTAGCCATATGGCTACTTATTTCTCTCATATATTATACGAAGTCCTTCAAGTGTTAATAACTTATCAATTTTATTAATGTATTTGCTTTCACTAGCAATTAAAGAAGAAAAACCTCCTGTACCTACTACAGTTTTTACTTCTCCTTCTTCTTCCTTCATTTCTTCCATCATTCTTTTGATGATATAATCTACCAAACCAATATAGCCATAAACTAAACCTGCTTGGATACTATTAACCGTATTTTTAGCAATTATACATTGAGGTTTTAATATTTCTACTTTAGGTAGTTTAGCTGTTCTTGAGAATAAAGCTTCACTAGAAATTCTAATACCAGGTGTTATTGCTCCTCCTAAATACTCTCCCTCTTTTGAAATGGCACAAAAAGTTATAGCTGTACCAAAATCAACTATTATTAAAGGACCACCATATTTTTCATAACCTGCTACTGCATTTACAATTCTATCTGCCCCTACTTCTTTTGGATTATCATACTTAATATTCATGCCTGTCTTGACTCCAGGGCCAACAATAATTGGTTCACTACTAAAGTATTTAATACTCATGGCAGATAATGTGTGCATCAATGTAGGTACCACTGATGAAATGATTACATCCTTTACATCCTTTGGACAAAGGCCATGGTATTTAAATATTTGTTCAAATAACAAACCGTATTCATCTGAAGTCTTATCTTTATAAGTAGCAATTCTCCAGTCGTATAATAGGCTATCTCCTTCATATACTCCTAGTACTATATTAGTATTGCCTACATCAACTACTAATAACATCCCTTCCACATCCAATCTATTTCTTTCTACTTAAGGCAGCTACAACATTGGTAACTACAATTATTGCAATAATTATCTCAGGTATACCGTTAGCTACTCCTATTCCAAATATGACTTTTCTAGCCATTTCTGCACTTTGCCCTAATTTTTCAACAAACTGTTCCCCAAAAATAAAATATATGGCTGAAAGAACTCCTACCGTATTAGTCAAGGTACCCAATGTAGTAGATATTATTATATCAACAGCTTTATCCTTCATATTTTTATTGGTATAAATGCCTATTCCTATGGTCAGTACTATCAATAGAATATTCGCTAAAGGAGTCCATGGGTTTGTAAAGTCTTTAATATTTGTATATAATCCATAGGTTAAATAAATGAGCATAATCCCCCAAATTATATTTAATATCCATATAGATTTCCTAGTCCCCAAGTCTTTAAAGAATCTATAAACATAGTAAGTTACTAGCCCTATTAATACTCTAGGTAGTACCGAAACTATTGGGTTTAAAAATACAAAAGATACAGGAGTTGGATTTGTGGCTGCTTGGAATATACTAAATAACCCAAATATTAATCCTATTAATCCCCCTACTAAAGGTCCTTCCATTATGGCACCAATAATTACCGGTATATGCATTATAGTTGCTCTAGTGGGTCCTACTGGAATAAAACCTAAAGGTGTCATACCTAACACTATGGAAATACCACCTAGCACACCAACGATAGCCATCCTCCTAATAGATAGCCTTTTTTCACTTTTATCCATTGATTCATCCCTCCGCTCTAGTTCCTTTCGGATACCAGTCGATTATTTTATTTTGTTTACTATATGTCCAGCTCTTATGTAATGATGCTGGCAAACCATAAGTTTATTATAGTTTTTCTAGTATAATTTTTCAACCTTTTTTTAGTTTTACCCTAAAATTTAGATATAATTCAGAGTAAAATGTTACAGAGAATCGTTCTCTATCACATTATCCAAAGAACATTAACAATAATCCTGCTGCTACTGCAGAACCAATAACTCCTGCCACATTTGGTCCCATGGCATGCATAAGTAAAAAGTTTCTTGGATTTGCTTCCTGTCCAACTTTTTGTGCAACTCTTGCTGCCATTGGTACTGCTGATACCCCTGCTGCTCCTATCAATGGATTTACCTTTCCCCCAGTTGCTTTACACATAATCTTTCCAAATATAACTCCTGTTGCTGTTCCTATGGAGAAAGCTATTAGCCCTAATATTATTATCTTTATTGTTCCCCACTGGATAAAGATTTCTGCATTGGCAGTGGCCCCTACTGTTAGCCCTAAAAATACTGTTACTATATTCATTAACTCATTTTGAACTGTTTTGGATAGCCTTTCTACTACCCCTGATTCTCTCATTAAATTACCTAACATTAACATTCCTACTAATGGACCTGCTGATGGTAATAATAATGTTACGAATACTGTTATCACTATTGGAAATAATATTTTTTCTTTTTTAGATACAGGACGAAGTTGTTCCATTACTATTTTTCTTTCCTCTTCAGTGGTCAATGCCTTCATAATAGGTGGCTGTATTATTGGCACTAAAGCCATGTATGAATAAGCTGCTACTGCTATGGGTCCTAATAGATGAGGTGCCAACTTACTAGTTAAGTAAAGAGCTGTTGGGCCATCTGCTCCTCCTATGATACCAATACTTGCAGCTTCTGGCCCTGCAAACCCTAAAGCAATTGCGCCGATAAATGTAAAAAATATACCGAATTGAGCTGCTGCTCCTAGTAATATACTCTTTGGGTTGGCTATTAAGGGCCCAAAGTCCGTCATAGCCCCTACCCCTAAGAAAATTAGTGGTGGATAGATCCCCAGTTTTACCCCTTGATATAGGTAATATAATAATCCTCCTAGTTCTTTTGTCTCTGATACCAATTTACCTGTATTTGGATCTTTCACAATTTCCACTATTGGTTCTTTCATAAGTCCTGCTAATGGAAGATTTGCAAGTAACATTCCAAAGGCAATTGGTACTAAAAGAAGAGGTTCAAATTCCTTCTTTATAGCTAGGTAAAGAAGGACAAAGGATACTAGTAGCATAAAAATTTGCCCACCAGTGATTGCGGCAAATCCTGTGCTCTGTAAAAAGTCCCTTAATATATCTATAAGCATTTAATTTACCCTTCCTTTCATCTGTTTATTCTATAACTATTAATTTGTCTCCAGTGTTTACAGAAGCACCTTTTGTAATAGAAATGCTTGCAACTTTTCCATCTCTTGGAGCAAGAATTTCATTTTCCATTTTCATAGCTTCAAGGATTGCTAGTACTTGTCCTCCTTTTACTGTATCTCCTTCATTTACATTTATACTGAGTATAGTTCCTGGCATTGGAGCTTCTACTGCTTCTGCACCTTCTGATACAACTACTTCTTTTTTCTCTTCTACTTTTGGTGCTGGTTGTGGTGCTGATGCCTTTTTAGCTTGTGGCTGGGGTGTTGGTGTTGGTCTTTGGGTAGTGCTTACTTCATTTGTTACCTCTTCCACTTCAACTTCGTATTGATTTCCGTTCACATTTATTATAAATTTTCTCATTTTATTACCTCCTATAGTATGAATATTTATAATCTCTCAAGGATTTGTTCTCTTCTTCCTTCCTCTGACCATAGAGAACTAGTTGTAGAGATTCTTTTTATGGCTTTTATATTTATCTCAGGAATATTTACTCCTAAACTTGCTGCTACTGCAGCAGATATTACTGCTACTAGTTCTTCATCATCTACATTTTCTTTATTTGATATATCTTCTTTCTTTTCAACTGATTTTTCTTCTACTACATTTGCTTTTTTTATTTCTTCTTTATTCTTTTTCCCATTTGTAGTAACCCTTAATATATCTATTAAATAGGATATAGCAATAAGGACTACAAATACTACTACCATACTAAATATGGTTATCATTAAACTATCTCCAATGGATATAATGTCTCCCAAGTTTTATCACCTCTTCTATACTGGTAGGTTACCGTGTTTTTTTCTAGGATTACTCTCTCTTTTACTTTCAAGCATATCAAATGCCGATATTAGTCTTGGTCTTGTAATGCTTGGTACTATAACATCATCTATGAATCCTCTTTCAGCTGCAATATAAGGATTGGCTACTGTATCTCTATATTCTTTGATTTTTTCTTGTCTTGTTTCAATTGGATTTTCCGAATCCTTTATATCGTGTTTAAATATTATATTTGCTGCTCCTTCTGGTCCCATTACTGCTATTTCTGCATTTGGCCATGCAAATACTTGGTCTGCTCCTAAATCTTTACTGCACATGGCTAGATATGCTCCTCCATAGGCTTTTCTAATTATTAAAGTCACTTTTGGTACTGTGGCTTCGCTGTAAGCATAGAGCATTTTTGCACCATGTCTTATTATTCCACCATATTCTTGGTCTGTGCCTGGTAAAAATCCTGGTACGTCTACTAGGTTTAGTAATGGTATATTGAAAGCATCACAGGTTCTTATAAATCTGCCTGCTTTATCTGATGCATTAATATCTAAACAACCTGCTAATACTCTTGGTTGGTTCCCAACTACTCCTATGGTTTTCCCATTTAGTCTTATGTATCCTGTAATTATGTTTTGGGCATAGTAGGGTTGTACTTCAAAGAATTCATTATCATCTGCTATTAATTTTATTATTTCTTTCATGTCATAAGGTTTGTTTGGATTTACTGGTACCAATTCATTTAAACTTTCTTCTACTCTATTAATATCATCACTACATTCATATGCTGGAGGTGTTTCTAAATTATTAGATGGTAAGTAGCTTAATAAAGTTCTTATCCTTTTAATGCTTTCCTCTTCAGTTTTATCCATAAAATGGGCTACTCCAGATATTTTATTGTGAGTATTGGCTCCTCCTAATTCCTCTTGAGTTACATCTTCTCCTGTTACAGTCTTTATTACTTGTGGTCCTGTTATGAACATCATACTGGTTTTATCTACCATGAATATGAAGTCAGTTAAAGCTGGTGAATATACGGCTCCACCTGCGCTAGGTCCCATTATTGCTGATATTTGAGGTATTACTCCTGAAGCCATGGTATTTCTATAGAATATTTTCCCATAACCTGAAAGAGCATCTACTCCTTCTTGAATTCTTGCTCCTCCCGAGTCATTAAATCCAACGATTGGTGCCCCCATTTTTAAGGCCATCTCTTGTACTTTACATATTTTATTTGCATGCATCTCTCCCAAAGAGCCACCTAATACTGTAAAATCTTGAGCATAAACAAAAGTTAGTCTTCCATCTACTGTTCCATAGCCTGTAACTACTCCATCAGCTTCAGCTTCTGTCTTTTCCATCCCAAAGTTAGTACACCTGTGTTTTACTAAGGCGTCTATTTCTATGAAACTTCCTTCATCTAGTAATAGATTGATTCTTTCTCTTGCAGTTAGCTTTCCTCTTTCATGTTGTTTTGCTATTCTTTTCTCCCCTCCACCAAGTTCTATTTTCTTCTTGGTTTCAAGGAGTTGTTCAACTTTTTCCTTCATTTTGGCCCTCCTTTTAGTCTTTTATTCTCTTTCACAAAGTTCTATTAATACTCCAAAGGTTGATTTTGGATGTAAAAAAGCAATCTTTGCTCCTCCAGCACCATATCTTGGTTTTTCGTCAATAAGTCTAATTCCTTTTTCTTTTAAAACTTCTATTGCTTTTTCTATATCATCTACTCTATAGGCAATATGTTGGATACCTTCTCCTTTTTTTTCAATAAATTTAGCTATGGGTCCATCTTCTTTAGTGGATTCTAAAAGTTCCACTTCTGTATCACCTAGAGGTAAAAAGGCTACCTTTACCTTTTGCTCCTCTATTACTTCTTTATTTACACATTTAACTCCTAATACTTCTTCATAAAACTTTAAGGTTTCATCTAAATTTTTTACAGCTATTCCTATATGGTCCACCTTATTTACCATAAAATCCCTCCTATTTAATAAGCCTTAATACTTTGTCTTTAGCAGTATAAGGATCTAAACCATTTAGTATAACCTCTTCTGAGAGATTATCTAATAGATTTTTTTCTAAGGCCTTATTCATTATTAAATCCATTAATTCTTCTTCTACCAATTTTATTATTTCAAATTTAGTGTTTCTCTTTCTTCTTTCTATTAATTTCCCTGTTTCTTCTAAGTAATTTCTATGTTCCATTAATTTTCCTATCAATTTATCTATGTTTTCATTTTTGCTAGCTGATACTTTGATTACAGGGGGCCTATAATCTTTCTTTTCACCTAAGTCTAAATTCATCTCTATTTCTAATTGGGTTTTATCTGCTCCATCTAAATCCGCTTTATTTATAGCAAATACATCTGCTATTTCCATTATACCTGCTTTTATAGCTTGTATATCATCACCTAAATTTGGTACCATTACCATTAGTACAGTATCTGCTGTTTTAACTATATCGACTTCCGATTGACCTACTCCTACAGTTTCTATAAAAATATAGTCTACACCATAGATATCTAATACCTTTGTGGCACCCCAAGTAGCTTTTGACATTCCCCCTAGAGAGCCTCTTGTTCCCATACTCCTTATAAAAACACCTTTGTCTAAGGCTAAATCATTCATACGAATCCTATCACCAAGGATAGCCCCTCCAGTAAAGGGGCTTGTTGGGTCTATGGCTATTATTCCAACTTTTTTATCCCTTTTCCTCAACTCTTTTGTTAACCTATCTGTAAGGGTTGATTTACCGCTTCCCGGGGGTCCAGTAATCCCAATTACATAGGCTCCTCCAGTATGTTTATATAATTTTTTTATAATTTCTATAGCTTCTTCATCATTATTTTCTAACATGGTAATGAGCCTAGCACAGGCTCTTTTGTCTCCTTTTAGAAGTCTTTCCCCTATATTCAATCAACGCACCACCTGTATTATCTTTTTAAATTATTCTTAATATATTCTATAACTTCTGTAGTAGATGTTCCTGGAGTAAATATAGCTTCTATACCAGCTTCCTTTAATTTAGGTATATCATCATCTGGTATTACTCCCCCACCAATGATTAGCATATCATCTACTCCTTCTTCTTTCAATAGGTTAACTACTTTTGGGAAAAGATGATTATGAGCTCCAGATAATATGCTCATTGCTACTACATCTACGTCTTCTTGAATTGCTGCTTGTACTATTTGTTCTGGTGTTTGTCTTAGTCCCGTATAGATTACTTCCATACCTGCATCCCTCAAGGCTCTTGCAATTACTTTTGCTCCTCTATCATGACCATCTAATCCTGGTTTTGCTACCAAAACTCTTATAGATTTTCCCATCTTATTTACCTCCTTCTAAAGTATTACCGATTGTTCATATTCACCAAAAACTTCTCTTAAAACTCCACATATCTCACCTAATGTAGCATATGCTTTTACTGCTTCTAATATATAAGGCATTAAGTTTTCAGATGTTTTAGCTGCATTTTTTAATTTAGTTAGTCTATTCTCTACTTCTTCATTATCTCTTTCTTCTCTTAATGTTTTTAGTTTTTCCCTTTGTAATCTTTCAACTTCTGGGTCTACTTTTAATATATCTTTGTGTGCTTGTTCTTCAATTTGGAATTTGTTTACTCCTACTACTATTCTTTCTTCTGATTCTATTTCCATTTGATAATTATATGCTGAATTTTGAATTTCTTTTTGAATATATCCTTTTTCTATAGCCTTTGGTGCTCCTCCCAATTCATCAATTCTTTTAATATAGTTCATAGCTTCTTCTTCTATCCTATCCGTTAGGCTTTCTACATAATAGGAACCAGCTAATGGATCTATAGTTTCTGTTACTCCAGATTCATGGGCTACTATTTGTTGTGTTCTTAAAGCGATACGTACAGATTCTTCTGTAGGTAATGCTAACGCTTCATCTCTTGAGTTAGTGTGTAATGATTGGGTTCCTCCTAATACAGCTGCTAAGGTTTGAATTGTTACTCTTATTATATTGTTATCTGGCTGTTGAGCTGTTAACGTAGAACCTGCTGTTTGGGTATGGAATTTAAGCATCATGGATTTTTCTTTCTTTGCGCCAAATCTTTCCTTCATTATCCTTGCCCAAAGTCTTCTAGCTGCCCTATATTTTGCTACTTCTTCTAAAAGGTCGTTGTGTGCATTAAAAAAGAAGGATAGTCTAGGAGCAAAATCGTCTACATCTAGTCCTGCATTTATGGCTGCATCTACATAGGCAATTCCATCAGCTAGTGTAAAGGCTACTTCTTGAGATGCAGTAGAACCCGCTTCTCTTATATGATATCCACTAATGCTTATGGTGTTCCATTTAGGTACTTCTTTGGAACAGTATTCAAATATGTTGGTTATTAATCTCATGGATGGTTCTGGTGGAAAAATATAAGTTCCCCTTGCTATGTATTCTTTCAGTATATCATTTTGAATGGTTCCTCTTAATTTATCTTTAGAGATTCCTTGTTTTTCTGCAACGGCAATATACATAGCTAATAATACGCTGGCAGGTGCATTGATAGTCATAGAAGTACTTACTTTATCTAAAGGTATTCCGTCAAATAAAATCTCCATATCTTTTAATGAATCTATAGCAACTCCTACCTTGCCTACTTCTCCTTCAGATAATCCATGGTCTGAATCGTAGCCAATTTGAGTAGGTAAATCAAATGCAACGGATAAGCCAGTTTGTCCTTGTTCTAGTAGATATTTATACCTTTGATTGGATTCTTCTGCAGAAGCAAATCCTGCATATTGTCTCATGGTCCAAAGTCTTCCCCTATACATTGTAGGTTGAACTCCTCTAGTAAATGGATAATCTCCTGGAAAACCTAATTTTTCTTTATAATCCAATTCCTTTACATCTTCTGGCGTATATAATCTATCCACCTCAAGATTGGAACCTGTTGTAAACTTTTCTTTCCTTTCTGGAAATCTGCTAATGGCCTTTTGTACTTTTTCTTCTTTCCATTTCTTTTCAGCCATTTTAATTTCCTCTAACTTTTTCTCGTTAAACATATTTCCATCCTCCTTATATTGGAAAAGTTTTGCCGTTAATAATATTGCTTTCCACTATCTATTATATTAATAATCTTATAGATTTTGCAACATATATTTCAATATTTTTATTAAATGAAATATATGTTGCAAAATTCGCAAAAAACTTCCCTTCCTCCATTTTTATATTTAGGTTATAAAAAAGGCAGCTAAATTTATTAGCTACCTTATTTTTATGCTCCCTGGAATACTTCTTCAAATTCTTTTGCATCAAGAGTTTCTCTGTCTAAAAGAGCTTCTGCTACTCTGTGAAGTTTGTTGATATTTTCTTTCAATAATTCTTCTGCCTTATTATATGCCTTATCTATTAAGCTTCTCATTTCTCTATCTATAGCTGCAGCTACTTCTTCACTATAGTTTCTTGCCCTACCAAAGTCCCTACCTACAAATACCTCTTCTTCATCAGTACCATAGGTCATGGGCCCTAAATTGCTACTCATACCATAGTGGGTAACCATTCTTCTCGCTAATTTGGTTGCTCTTTCAATATCATTTTGAGCTCCAGTACTTATATCACCTAGAACTAAAGCTTCTGCTACCCTACCACCTAACAAAGATATTAACTGGTCTTCCATTTTACTTTTTGTCATAAAATATCTATCTTCATCTGGTAGATATGCTGTAAATCCTCCTGCCATACCCCTTGGTATAATAGTTACCATGTGGACTGGGTCAGCATTTGGAAGAAGTCTAGATGTAATAGCGTGCCCTGCTTCATGATAGGCTGTAAGCCTTTTTTCTTCATCACTAATAACTCTACTTTTCTTTTCTGGTCCAGCAACAACCTTTATAGAAGCTTCATCAATAATCTCCATAGGAATCTTCTTTAAATTATTTCTTGCTGTTAATAGTGCTGCTTCATTGGTTAGATTTTCTAAATCTGCTGGAGAAAATCCTGGGGTTCTTTTTGCAACAACTTTCAAATCTACATCCTCTTCTAAAGGTTTATTTCTAGTATGAACCTTTAGGATTTCTTCCCTAGCCTTAATATCTGGCAAGCCTACATATATCCGTCTATCAAATCTACCTGGTCTTAAAATCGCAGGGTCTAATATATCAGGTCTATTGGTTGCTGCCATAACAATTATTCCTTCATTAGTACCAAACCCATCCATTTCAACTAATAATTGATTTAAAGTTTGTTCTCTTTCATCATGTCCGCCACCAAGTCCTGCTCCTCTTCTTCTTCCTACTGCATCTATTTCGTCAATAAATATTATACAAGGTGAATTTTTCTTTGCTTGTTCAAATAAATCTCTAACCCTACTTGCTCCAACACCTACAAACATTTCCACAAAATCAGAGCCAGATATACTGAAAAAAGGTACCCCTGCTTCTCCTGCTACTGCTTTACTTAGATAAGTCTTCCCTGTGCCTGGAGGTCCTACTAATAGCACTCCTTTAGGAATTCTAGCACCTATTTCAATATATTTTCTCGGATTCTTTAGAAAATCTACTATTTCTTTAAGTTCTTCTTTTTCTTCTTCTAAACCTGCCACATCATTAAAAGTAATGACATTTCCATCTTCTTCTTTATGCAATCTAGCTTTACTTTTCCCAAAGGACATTACCCTACCGCCTCCCCCTTGGGATTGTTGCATAAAAGCAAACCAAAATACAACGATTATTAAAACCATAAAAATCGTTGGTAGTGCTGTAATAAACCAAGGTTCCGATGGAATAGGTTCAGCCCCATAACTTTCTATTTGACCAGAATCAACTTTTTCTTTTAAATAATCTTCATAAAAAGTACGTTCCATATGTGTAGGTATCATAACTGTATATTGGGTACCATTTTTTAACTTTCCCTTTAGTGTATCCCCTACAGTTATTATGCTTGATACTTCATTGTTTTCTAAATGAATTAAAAACTCAGTTACATCTATTTCCTTAACTTGCTCTACATCTTTCCCAATCATAGTCACTACAAAAATAATGATGATAAGTAGAAGCAAATAAAGACTTGTTCCTCTAAAAAATTTTCTCAATCCAAGTCCTCCCTTCTATCTAATGTCAAGATTATATTTCTAAATTATAGCATATTTTCTGTTAAAAGACAACATTACTCCATTTGTTACCTTAACTATAAACCTCCTCCTTTAACGCTGCTACATATGGTAAATTTCTATATTTTTCAGCATAATCAAGACCGAACCCTACTACAAATTCATCAGGAATTGAAAACCCTCTATAGTCTACTGGAACATCAGCTTTTCTTCTATCAGGTTTATCCAAGAGGGTTACAATTTTAACACTTTTTGCTCCTCTTTTTTTCAAATTATCTGTCAAATATGATAACGTAAGACCCGTATCTATTATATCTTCTACAATTAATATATCCTTATCATGTATACTACAATCTAAATCCTTAATTATCCTTACTATCCCCGTTGAAGTAGATGAATTACCATAGCTGGATACTGCCATAAAATCCATCAAAATTGGCATATCAATATTTTTAGCCAATTCTGCCATAAACATTACTGCCCCTTTTAATATACCCACTAACATTAGGTTTTTACCTTTATAATCTTCAGTTATTTGTTTACCTAATTCTTTTATCTTTGCATCTATTTCCTCTTCAGTCAATAATATTTCTTTGATAATATCCTTCATCTTTCTTCCTCCTTAAACCTAATATTATTTAATCAATTCAATCATTAATACCTTTTTTGTATCAGCTGTTATTTTGAATTTATCACTACTTCTATAACCAACTATCCATAAAATCTCTTTTTCATCGGTTATAATAGGGATTCTATCCCTTTCTTCTCTGGGTATTTTTTCGTCAATAAAATAATCTTTTATTTTTTTATTTCCTTTCATACCATAAGGTATAAAACGATCTCCATCTTTTCTATTTCTAATAAATAGACTGCCTTCTATTTTATCATAATCGAAGTATTTTACAAACTTATCTTTAACATTTGCTTTAATACCTTTATTTGGTAATATCTTGACATTTAACCCAATCTGAAGGTCATCTATGTATGTGAAACCTTCAAAATCAATTTTATATAAAAAATCCCTGTATTCAACATCTTTTTTCTTCTCTATAACAAAATCATCATAGCTTGTCTTAGCAACAATATTATTGATTAAATCGATACTTTTCCCCGTCCCTCCTTCTAAGAATAATGCTAATGTATCTATAATATGTCTATTAGTAAAACCTTGTAAATCTCCATTTATATCTAAGATACAATTTCTTATTACCCTCTGTTGAATACTTTTATCTTCCTTTACAAATAAGTTCCCATTTAAAATTATACTATTGTTTTCTTTTTTTTTCACTAATTTCCTAAAAGTTTCTTTAGAATATTTATCTAAAAAATCACTATCAATGGATATATTATTGGATATTCTCCAAAGGGTATCCACAATGTTAGGGTTAAAATGCTTCTCTATATAAGGTATTAGCTCTAATCTAATTCTATTTCTATTATATATAGGCATTAAATTAGTTTTATCAAGTCTAGTCTCAATGTTTCTATCTGATAGGTATTTTTCTATCTCGCCTCTTTCTATACCCAAAACAGGCCTTATTATATCTCCGCTTTTATATTCCATACCTTTTAATCCATCTATACCAGTCCCCCTAAAAAATCTCATCAACAAAGTTTCAGCTTGGTCATTTTTGTTATGGGCTACAGCAATCTTTCCCCCTCCAATTTTAGCTAATATTTCCCTAAAAAAACCGTATCTTAATGCCCTTCCTGCTTCTTCTGATGAAAGCCCTTGTTCTTTAGCATACTTATCCATATTCACAGTTTTTGAATAATAGGGTAAATTCAATTCTTTAGCTAAAGCTTCTACAAATCTTTCATCAGCCAAAGCTTCCTGGCCTCTTACACCGTGATTAACATGGGCTATAAAAATATTGAAGTCCATCTCCTCTTTTATATCCAATAGGATATAAAGCAATGCCATAGAATCTGGACCTCCAGAAAGACCAATTACTATATTATCCTTTTCTTCGATTAATTTATACTCTTTTATGGTTTTTAAAACTTTATCCTTCACGAATATCACCTATTTATATTATACATAATATTTCTATTAACTGAAAATAGATTTTACACCCAAAATAATAACAAAAACAAAACTGACTATACTAGCTATCAATATATAGTCAATTTTGTTTAAGCTATTATAGTTTTTTTCATCATTTAATAATAAAGTTAAAGAATTAATATATTCATTATAATTCATAAATTTACCCTTCAATCCATTTATTAAAAATTGTATTTCTTTTCTTTTTAAAGTCAATCTATGTACTTGCTCTATAATCTGCTCTAGATTAAATATTAATGGATTATATTCTTTCCTACCTATTAGAGACACCATAATCATAGTTATGCTAAACAACATAATGGTTTCCTGATTATAATAATTCTTTATACCCCATGAATTAATATTGTAAGTGGGAGTATATTCCTTAGTAGGCATGCCTATTTCTGTTAAGCTACCAAAATCAATAAAATAGACTTTCCCTTTTTTATCTATTATTATATTCTCTAATTTAACGTCTGTATATCTATATCCTAATATATTTATTCTCCTTAAAATATTTGCTAAAATCAATCCTATTTTGAATACTGTTTTAGAACTAATTTCTTTATGAATACTTATTTCCTTTAAATTATTCCCATGGATATAGTCCATTACAATAAAATGAAATGTTTCACCTCCAATCCACCAATCATCAAAATCATATGCTCTTGGTATAAAATCCAATCCGTTTAACTTTACCATTGCATTATACTCATTAGTTATAGAAAGTAAATCTTTTGAAATCTTAATGGCTCTAATATTACCATTTTCATCTATTGCTCCATATACCTTACCAAAACTTCCTGAACCTATAATATTAATTAATTTATATTCCTTTCCATTCCACTTTCCTCTTATTGTCATCAAACCACCTAAACTATATATTGATTTATAAAATGTTCTTCATCATCTTTAGCAAATGTTCTTATTGCCCCTTCAATAGCATAACCTGTAGGAGTAGTTCCACCTGTATCTATACTTTGAATTTTCCCCTTTAATTCATCTATATCCAAAGTAAAATCACATAACAACTGATAATGACCATTTTCACCAGGAAAAATCATAAATCCTATATGGTTTTCTCCTTTTCTTTCTTTCAAAAACCTTAGTAATTGATATATACTTTTTCGAGCTATAGCAATCTTGTTTTTCATGCTACCGCTTGTGTCCAATAGTATTAAACATTTTAAATAAATTTCATTTCCTATTTTATCTATCATATTTATTATCTTATTTCTATCATTAGGACTCATCTTATATAAATCCAAATCCATAATCTCTTTCAATTCATTACTTACTACTTCCTGTATGGAGTCATATACAGAATTTATAGTAACTCTACTTAATGTCTCAGAAAGATTGTCTAGATTGGTTAATTCACATATTCCTCCTCCTTTTTCAGCTATATTTTCCAATTCCAATATGGAATCTTCCTTTTTACCATTGTCAATAATTCCTATGGTATTCACTTTTATATTCTTATTCAGTGCTATCTCTGCAATACCAGCTGGTTCTGGCCCTACATTGGATTGACCATCGGATATAAGAATAATTTGATTTAACACATATACACCTCCTTGAGATTTTTATTTGGATTATTGACAATTTTATAAAATATATACTCTTTTATCCTTTATACGGTTTTCCAAACCTTTGTTACCAATAGAGTCATATCATCTCTAATCTTATTACCACTTGCTTCTTTTGCTGCATTCATTATTTCATCTGCAATCTTCTTAGGGTTTAAGTTTTTTATTCCAGCAATTATATCTTTCATCCATCTTTCTGCATTTTCCGAAGTTTCATTTGCTTCTAATACACCATCAGACATCATGATAATAATATCTCCATCTTCCAGATATTCTTCATAAATATTAAAATCTACATCTTTTAAGATCCCTACTGGCAAAGACTGATTATTTATAATTTCTACTCTATCCTTTTTTCGAATAAAGGTTGCAGGTGCTCCAGTTTTTATTATCTGCAATTTCCCAGTATATAAATCTATTAAGGATATATCCAAAGTAGTAAATAATTCATCGTTAGATTTTAACATAAGTATGGAATTAATAGTTTTCAAGGCTAATTCCTTATCAAATTTAGCCTCTAAAAACTTTTCCAGTAAATTTATTGCTATACCACTTTCATTACTAGCCTTTTTACCTACTCCCATTCCATCACTAAGAGCTACAAAATAATTATTTTCTCCTTCTCCGAAAGTGTAGTTATCACCTGATACTTTGTTGTAATAATTGGACTTTGAAACCACTTCTGTTAATGCATTATATCGATTACTCCTTATCAGTTTAAATCTTTGCCTTTCTTTCTTAGACTGACTTATATTAAACTCCCCTTTTAATGTAACTCCCAAAGTGTCAGAAACTATTCTCCTAATATTCTCCTGACTATTTTCCTTTTTATATGGTTTATCAACTTCTACATATACCTCAATATTATGGTCTTCTAATTCTGCCACAATAACCTCTTTTACGTTTACCTTATTATTCTTTAAATTGGATAATACCCTTTCTTCTACATCATCTTTAAATATAGGATTAATGTATATATCCTTGGCCATATCTTCCATTATTTTTGCTACTCCTTCCAACTGTTCAGAGACCAGTAACCTATTTTCAACTATTTTATCTTTCCACATGTTGTTAATCTTAAACTTTTCAAAATGACTTTGTATTTCTTTTTTTATTTCTCTTTTATTTATACAATAATCTTTAATCAATTGAGGCAGATTTTCATCCTTTAAAGGTACCTTCTCTTCTAGCAAACTGATTATTTTAAACATAGAATGATAGGTGGAATAAAATCCTTCTTCCCAACAAAATTTCCTCATACCACAATTAGAACATATTGAATTAGCCACATTGTCAATTAATTCATAAATTTCTTTTACATCATAAGTATTATTATTCTCTACTGAACTTTTAAAAGTCTCTCCTAATTCTTTAAACACCTGAGATATTTCATTTAATCTTTTAACAGTCATCTCATCTTTCCTATGAGAATAAGTCTTTTCTTTAGACCTTCTTGTGATAAATTCCATATAATCAGATAAATAGTAGTTTAATGGTTTATACAGAAGACTAAAAAGAATAATAGATATAATCAATTCTTTTACATAGAGAAAACTTATGCCATATCCACTAATATAGAAAGATATAATTCCATTTCCTAACAAGAATCCTAAGACAGAGCCTGTCCTCCCTAAATCTTTAAAAACCCCTGCCAATAAACCAGATAACCCATATATAGCAAGAAGAAAGGGCATCTCTGGTTGAGATATATAGGATATCATTCCCAAAACCATTCCCATAGTACCTCCTATAAAAGCCCCTTCTGTATATCCAAAAAACAAAATAAATAATATACTTATAATATTTTTTATAGAAGCATCCAATATGGTAAGATTATGAAAACCTGATAGCACTAAGGCTAAAGTGATGAAAATACATATTACCCTTTCATTGGTATAAGTTTTACCTATGTTTCCCATAGAAAAATTATAGGAAAATATATAGGTTAGAGTAAACACTACCAATCCTTCAAAAATAACAATAAACAAATCATAAATAAATACATTTTTAAACATCAGTAAAAATATAGATTTAATTAGTATAAAAATACTCCCTGCAATAATGGATGATTTTATAGATGAAAAAGATTTTATGGATTTTAACCTATTGAACAATATCCAAATGGAAGCTGATGCAATTATATAGTCTATCCCCTTTAATCCATGAAAAGAAAGTATCCCCAATATTATAGAAATAAAAATAAATCCACTAGACCTTCCCGATAAAATGTAGGCTGCCATAAAGGTTATACCAAATGGAGTTAAATTATCCATAATACTAGCTCTACTAATGAAAAAAGCTAAGACAACAAGTAGTATGTAATCCCAATTGAGGTCTATCATTCTACTTTGCTTTTTACCTTTAGATAAAATATATTCTGCCTTTAACATTTTTATTCCCCCCGAATATTAGTATTTTGAATACATATTATCAGAAAGGAAGAAAATATTTTGTCAATCCTTCTTGCATAAACACAAGAAATTTTTGACATAAAACATTTATATATTCTGTTATCTTCTAATCTAAAGAAAGGGAACAACAAGGCTTATCTTTAGCAAAATACCAGTTAGAAACCATGAAAAAAAATAAATACATCTAATGTATATATTTGTATAATATCTTGTATATGGCATTCTAGTTATTAAACATGCCTAACAATACTTAATGTGAAGATTAGGTTAATTTTACGAACAAATAAAAAAACCGGATTAATCCGGTTTTATAAGTCCATGCTTCTCCCTCTATACTTTTGGCCAAGTCCTCTCCTACCTTCTCGCATCTTCAACTGATCTTGCTTTTCATTGCTATCCTTTAAGAACTTAGACAACTTATCTTCAAAAGACATGTACTTTTGCTTTTCATCAGTTTTATCCCAATCAATTTCAATAGGATTGTTTGTTTTAGGTTTGGCTTGTCTAATGGAAAGGCTTATTTTGCCATCCTCAGAGATTGATAATATTTTTACTTTAACTTTCTGGTCTTTTTTCAAGTAGTCGGCTACTTTTTCAACATAGTCATCAGATATTTCTGAAATATGCACCAGACCACTTTTACCTTGTGGTAATTGTACAAATGCACCAAAGTTTGTAATACCTGTGACTCTGCCCTCAACTACTTTTCCAACAGTTACGGGCATAAATAAACAATTCCTCCTTATAAAATATATTCTTTATCTAGTATATATTAGAAAATCGTTATTGTCAATAAATTCTACTTCCTAAAGAAGTTAAAAAGACTTTTATCTTTGTTTTTATCAATATAAATTATTTCTCTTGGTCTTACCATTCTTAAATCTTCTCTGGCGATCTTTTCTACAAAGGTCAGAGAATCTTTGTTTTCAATTTCTTCACTCAATTCTTCTATTTCTTCTTTTAGTAGAGTTATTTCATCTTCCTCTTTTATCCTTTTGCTATTTAAATCTTTAATCATAATACTTTGGCTAATTAGAGTTTTACCAATCCAAAAAACTATAAGCAAAATAATTAAATGTATTAATCTAAAACCTGATTTTCTCCTTCCTTTTTTTTTCATAATACCACCACCTATTTAGTATATTCTACATTCTTTTAAAAAATCCTTTATTTTTTATTAGAAATAATTTTTTTATATCTTTTTATTTCACTTATAGCTTCCTTTGGAATTTTTCTTATTCTATTTATTCTTTTTATTCTAGGTGATAATAAATTTTTAATATGTTTAAAAGGTAATTTAATTATTGCAAAAATTTTCTTCACTATAGTTATAATCCCATCAAATATTTTCATCCAAAATGGAAATAGTACCTTACTCAATATCTTTAAATAAATAAATCCTCCAATAAAGAATCCTATAAAAATATATCCCCTTAAACTTCCCCAATTACTTTTATAAATAATATAAAAAAATATAAATGATACTCCAATCCAAAATAACAAATCTTCTATAATAGTAACTATTTTTCTAGGCTTAAAATAATGTCTAGTTACCCTGTATATATCATAGGCTAGCCCTGATATCAATCCTCCATATATGGAAGTTAAAAATATATAAAGTTGAATCTTTATAGTAGTTTCCATATTAGGCTCCTAAATATTATTTAAAAATCTTCCCAATGATATTTCCTTTTTGGGATAAGTCCTTGTCTACATAGTTGATACCATTAATAATACCATCTATTTTTACATTACCATCATCTAAATTTAACTTCCCTACATTAAGTCTTTCTCCTTTAATAACCATACCTCCTTTAATGGTTCTAAGGATTATTGTATTGTCATTAAAACTCTCTACCTGTTCAACACCTGTAATTGTGACTTTATTCCTATCCTCCACTAAAATATTTTGATTTTTAAAATTAGTCTTTATTTCAGTCATATTCATCCCCCCTACTCTTTTCTTTACTAATATTTATGAAAAAAAAAAGGCTTTTAGAACAAAGCCTTTAATCTATAGGTTTATATAATTCCGTTGCCTTATTCTTCTTTACATTATCATCGACCTTTAATACTTCAACCTTCATAGCGCCTGTGTCAAAGTTAACCTGAACAATATCTCCTACATTAACTTCATCTCCTGGTTTAGCCAATTTCCCATTTATTAAAACTCTTCCCTGTTCACAGGCTTCTTTTGCCACAGTTCTCCTTTTAATTATTCTAGAATTCTTTAGGTATTTATCAATCCTCAAACAATTTCCCTCCTTATTACAAAAAAAATCAGGTCAAAGACCTGATCTTTTTTACTTATTTACAGCTTCCTTTAATCCTTTTCCTGCTTTAAATACTGGAGCTTTTGAAGCTGGTATTTGGATTACTTCTTCTGGGTTTCTAGGATTTCTACCCTCTCTTGCTTTTCTATCTCTTACTTCAAAAGTCCCAAATCCAACTAATTGTACTTTTTCACCATTTGCTAATGTTTCTTGTACTACATCCATAAAAGCATTTAATGCGCCCTCAGCATCCTTTTTAGTCAAATTACTTTTTTCTGCTATGCTAGCAACTAATTCAGCTTTATTCATAATTTAATTCCTCCTCTTATCCTAATCTTAATCCTTCTTTATTAAGTTATTCTATATTGATTTTAAAAATCCTTCTTCTGATACCATATTTTTTATAAAATAGCTAATATTTATGTATTTTAGCTTCATTCCATAGTATATCCATTTCTTCTAAAGTCATTTCTTCTAACTTTTTACCCATTTTTCTACTTTTTATTTCCATAATCTCAAATCTGTCAACAAATTTACTTATTGTTTTGTTTAATGCAACTTCAGGGTTTACATTTAAAAATCTGCATACATTAACTACTGCAAATAATAAGTCTCCTAATTCTTCTTCTACTTCCCCTACATCACCACCTTCAATAGCATTAATGGATTCAATAACCTCATAATATTCTTCCTTTACCTTGTCTAGGGCTCCATCCACATTGTACCAATCAAAACCAACTTGCCCTGCTCTTTCTTGAACCTTATAGCTTCTCATTAATGAAGGAAGTTTAGGTATGTCTTTTAAGATATCAGTATAAGTAGAAATCCCTCTCTCCTTATACTTCAGTTTATTCCAATTATATACTACTTCTTCAGATTTTTCTACTTTTTTTTCACAAAAAACATGAGGATGTCGAAAAATTAATTTTTTATTTAGTTCAGTTGTTACATGGTAAAGGTTAAACTTACCTTCCTCTGAGGCTATTTCACAATGAAATATTATCTGAAAAAGGAGGTCTCCCAACTCTTCAATCAAGCCATCAATATCTTCTCTATCAATTGCATCTACTACCTCATAGGCCTCTTCAATAACAGATTGTCTTATAGATTGATGGGTCTGTTCCTTATCCCAAGGACAACCCTTTTCACTTCTCAATATTTTCATTGTATCTATAATATCGGCAACATCGTATATTTTTTTAATTATTTTGTCCACTTTAGGAATATATATACTCGTTAGTGAGTCTATTCTAGGGATTCTATCCAATTCGTAAATGGGAATTTTAGAAAGCTTTTCATCTCCTTTTACTCCTGCTCTATTGATTACATAAATTTCATATTCATCACCGTATACCTCAGAAAGTACAAGCTTTATATCAGAGGCAACCCTTCTATTATATACTTGAGTTATTATATAATCAATGTTAATATCTATATCATTCATATCAAACATGGTTCCATCTACTATCTTCAGTCCATCAATGGGATCTCTTTTCAATAATTCAATTGTTGGTTCTATAAAACTAATTCCTGTCAATAATTCGATATCTAAATCCTCACCTTCTTTTTCCAACAAAATTTCTACAGTTTTCTCTGCAACCATAGGATTCCCAGGAACTAAATAGTTAATGGCCTTATAGGTTTTTGCTTTATTTACTAAATCATTTACAATGTATTTATAAACGTCTAAAAATTCCTCTTCCTTATCATAAACATAGTCGTAAGATTCATAAGGTATATCATTATCTTGAAAAAATTTTACCGTAGGATGCTTTTCTGTCCTTAGATAGTTTTTATCTCCACTTTTTATTCTATCTACCACTCCTAAGGTTAGAGAATCAATATCCCCCGGTCCTAATCCTAAAATATATATTTTCCCCATATCTATTACTCCTTTGTATTTTGTTAATTCATCTTTTTAACATTTTAAATTTTGCAAGTTTGTTAGCTATTTTATCTCCTTTTGGAAATAGATTAAAATCTTCTTCGGTTACCGAACCTGTAACTATAAGAAGTACAAAATAAGCTATTGCTGCAACAATTATAGCAATTACAGTAGATAATTTATCCCCGGTAATATTTATTAAACTAGTATAAACTAACTTTGCAACTAATGCCATTCCTATAGCTGACATTAATGGTTTAATAAGCATCTCATTCCTACCTAATTTTAATCTAGTATACTTGCGAACAGCAATTAAGTCAAGTAATGCAGCTATTAAATATGCGCTCACAGTGGATATAGCTGCCCCTTTTACATTTATAGCTTTAATTCCTGTTAAGGTATAGGTTAAAAATACTTTCACTACTGCTCCTATAGCTAAATTAACAACAGGTACTAATGGTTTACCTAATCCTTGCAATATAGCTGTCAAGGATTGAACCAAAGTCAAAAATATAACTCCAAAGGAAAGTATGGATAGTATTTCCCCAGTACTTACTATTTCCCCTTGAGTTAGCTTATAATACAATAATCCTATAATTGGTCTTGCAAGAACAAATAAGCCAAAAGCGGAGGGCAATCCTATTAGCAAAGTAATCCTTATGCCAGAGGAGGTAATGTTTCTTATTTCTTTATAATTTTTCTTTGTATTAGCTGTAGCTACAGCAGGTACCAAAGATATACCCAAAGCTGTAGAAAAAATCAAGGGTAAATTAATTAAAGTTTGGGCATGGCCTGTAAGTTGTCCATACAACGCATTGGCTTCTTCCTTGCTAAATCCTATACTTTTTAATCGTTTAAACACCAATAACGTATCTATAGAGTTCATTATAGGCACAATAGCTGCACCTATGGTTATAGGAATAGCTATAACCAATAAATCTTTTATTATCTTGTTTACTGGTTCTTCTTCTGCATTTAAACTACTTCTTATTTCTTCTTTGATTCCTCTCCTCTTGATAAAATAAATAAACATCATGGTAATAGCACCTATTATAGCTCCTATAGAACCTCCAAAAGAAGCTCCTCCTGCTGCTATAGGTAACCCCCTATCCAATAGATAGTAGGTGACTAATAAGCCTACAGCAACTCTAAACATCTGCTCTACAATCTGAGATAGGGCAGTTGGAGTCATAGTCTGTCTCCCTTGAAAATATCCTCTAAAAGCTGCCATAATAGGTACAAAAAACAGAGCTGGTACTAATGCTATAAGAGCATAATAAGCATCTTCATTTCCCAAGGATTTGACAATGTTTTTTGCATTCATAAAGACGAATAAAGATGTAAGTGCTCCAGCTATCAATAATCCTAAAAAAGCCACCTTAAACACCTTATGAGCTCCCCTATAATCCCCCAGAGCTCTTTTTTCTGAAACCAGCTTTGCTACAGCTACGGGAAAACCAGCTGTTGATATGGTTAACAGTAATACATAAAGAGGATAAGCAGTTTGATAGTATCCAATCCCCTCGCTCCCAAGTATATTGTTAAGAGGTATCCTATAAAAGGCCCCTAATACTTTCACAATTGCACCAGCAATACCAAGAATTGCTGCACCTTTCAAAAAATTGTCCTTATTCATTATTACATTTCCCCCTAATATTTAATACAAACTAAACCTATTATACCAAAAATAAATTTAATATAATATAGTATAATGCTATAATTGCTAAAATAATACAGCCTACCAAATTTGGTAGGCTTTTTTAACTTTCCATCTGCTTTGATAAAAATCCTGCTGCAGTTTCTAAGAGCTTTACTTCAATTTCACCCATAACTGCATTAGGTTCCCTCGACATTAGTATTACAGTCCCTATAGGATCCCCTTGCATAATTATTGGCGCTATTGCCTGAGCAGTATACTCTTCATAGCTTTCATCTTCATAAAATAATTTTATAGGTTTATCAGTATCTTTTGTCAAATAAGTATTTCTTGATTCCATAATCCTTTCTAATTCTGGACTTATTCTTTTATCAAGGTACTCTTTTTTTGAGCCCCCAGCAATAGCAATTATATGATCCCTATCTGAAATAATGGCAGTAAATGTTGTAGCTTCATATAAGGACTCACAATATTCATTAGCAAATTCATTTAATTCTCCAATAGGAGAGTACTTTTTAAGTATTACTTCACCTTCTCTATCAGTAAATATTTCTAGTGGATCTCCTTCTCTTATTCTCAAGGTCCTTCTGATTTCTTTAGGTATAACAACCCTTCCTAAATCATCTATACGTCTAACTATACCTGTTGCCTTCATCTTTTCCCTCCTCAAGAAAATTTATTGTGTATTTATTATTTTACTAATAGGAAATTTTTATACATTTATGGTAATCTTAAGTTAAAGTATTTACATTAATTGAAAACCTCCACTACAAAGTGGAGGTTTTGTTAATTCTTTTCATTGTTTTTGCTATCTTTATTCATATATATTTTTATATCCGCTTTTCCCTTTAAATCCGATATCTTTTTAAGGTATTTATCCTGTTTCAATGCTGAAATTACATCTTCCTTTAATTCCTCGTAACTATCCTTTCTATCTTCTAATAAAATAATATGGTATCCCAATTCAGTTTTTACTAATCCACTTATCTCCCCTATTTTTAAATTAAAGGCTACATCTTCAAGTTCTCTATATTCTTCTAATAATAAACCTCGAGTAAAATAGCCTAAATCTCCACCTTGTACTGCTGAATCACCATCTGCAGATTCAGTAGCAACTAAGCTGTGAAAATCTTCCCCATCTTTTAGTTTTTCTAATACCCTATAGCCATCTTCTTCAGATTTAACTAAAATATGGCTCGCCCTAACCTTTTCAAAAGAAGCCTTGTTTTTTTCATAGTATTCCTTTATTTCTTCCTCAGACAAATCCACTTTACTAAAAAAATCTTCCATATGCTTTTCAAATATCAATCCTCTTTTTAAATCTCTTTTGAAAACTTCTTCTGTAATACCATTATTATCTAAGTATTCCTTATATTGCTTTTCTCCTCCTAATTCAGATATAAATCGACTTTTAAGGGCTTCATCTACATCTTTATCTATAACTGATATATTCATATTATCCAGTTCCTTAGATATTATCTTTTCTATAATCAATGTTCCTAATAAGTCTTCTCTTAATACATCCTCATAGACTTTATTGTCTCCCATTTCTTGAGTTAGTATATCTTCTCCATATTGTTTTTGACGAACTTTTTTTGCAAATTCAAAATCCTCATCAAATTCTTCTTGAGTAATCACTTCTCCATCTACTTTAGCTACTATACCTTCATCCTTCTCTTTATTAACGCAACCTGAAATAGACCAAGACATTATACCGATTATTACTACTAATATTATTAGTCTTTTATTTAGCCTAAACACTTAAAACATCCTCTCTAAGTAAGTATACTTATATTATATAGCATTTTTTACATTATGGAAACCTATAATTTTTTCAATCAATCCTCTCAAATCAGACAACAAATCTACACTAAATCTATAATTAAAAGAAGGAGTATTGGATAAATCAAAATTGATTTTCCTTCCATATGTTTCAGATAAGTAATGAATCAAATCTGGAGATATATATTCAATAGAACTAAATTCCAAAATTATTATATTTCCAACCTGACTAATGTTCTTAATATGATATTGACTTGCATTATTTTTAATATAGGAAATATCCATTAAATTCTTCACTTCTTTAGGTATATCACCAAATCTATCAATTAACTCATCTATTAATTCACTATAATCTTCCTCATTTTTAATAACAGCAATTTTTTTATATATTTCAATTTTTTGCTCCTCATCTTCAATATATTTTGAAGGTATATATCCATCTATGGTCAAATCGATAGTCGTATCTATAGTTTCCTCGTAATCTTCTCCTTTAATCTTCTTAATAGTTTGATTCAAAAACTTAACATAAAGATCATAACCTATAGCTTCAATATGTCCATGTTGCTCTACTCCCAAAAGATTTCCCGCTCCCCTTATTTCTAAATCTCTCATAGCAATTTTAAACCCAGAACCAAACTCAGTAAAATCCTTTATGGCTCTTAACCTTTTTTCTGCAATTTCTGTTAATACCTTGTTCTTCTCATAAGTAAAGTATGCATAGGCAACTTTGTTTGTCCTTCCAACTCTACCCTTTAATTGATAGAGTTGGGATAGTCCCATTTTATCTGCATTGTATACAATAATAGTATTTACATTGGATATATCTAGACCTGTTTCAATAATAGTCGTACATACTAATACATCATATTCATTGGATACAAATTTCATCATAACATTTTCTAGTTCTCTTTCACCCATTTGTCCATGTCCTATTATAATATTAGCTTCTGGTACCAATTTTTTTAGCTGTAATGCTATCTTATCAATGCTTTCTACTCTACTATATACAAAATAAACTTGACCTCCCCTTTCTATTTCCTTTAAAATAGCTTCCCTTATCATTGCTTCATTAAACTCTACTACATAGGTTTGTACTGGATATCTTTCCTCAGGAGGTTCATCAATTAAGCTCATATCCCTAATCCCAATAAGAGACATATGAAGAGTTCTTGGAATAGGCGTTGCAGTAAGGGTTAGTACATCTACATTCTCTTTCAATTTCTTCAAGGTTTCCTTATGTTTAACCCCAAACCTCTGTTCCTCATCTACTATGAGAAGCCCTAAATCCTTAAAAATTACATCCTTAGATAATATTCTATGAGTGCCTACCACAATATCAATGGTACCCTTTCTAAGTCCATCAATAGTATCTTTCTGTTCCTTAGCAGTTCTAAATCTACTCAACATAGCTGCATTTACTGGAAAAGTACCAAATCTCTCCATTATGGTATTATAATGTTGTTGAGCTAATATGGTAGTAGGTACCAAAAATGCTACTTGTTTCCCATCCATTATAGCTTTGAAAGCACCTCTTAATGCTACCTCCGTCTTGCCATAACCTACATCCCCACATAATAATCTATCCATTGGTTTTTGCTTTTCCATATCCTTTTTGATATCTTCTATACTTTTAATTTGGGCATCAGTTTCCTCATAAGGAAATAAATCTTCAAACTCACTTTGCCACACTGTATCCTTTGAGAAGGCATACCCTTTTAAACTTTCCCTTTTGGCGTACAGTTCTAACAGGTCTTTAGCCATATCTTCTACAGCCTTTTTTGCCCTCTGCTTAGTTCTAGCCCATTCTATACTGCTTAGTTTGTTAATCTTTGGCTTTATAGAATCTGCACCTATATACTTTTGTATTAAATTCATCTGGTCTATAGGCACATATAGTTTGTCGTTCCCCTTATATCTAATGGTCAAATAATCCTTAATTATACTCTGGATATTTAATTGTTCAATCCCTTCATACTGTCCAATACCATGATTTTCATGGACTACAAAGTCTCCTATTTTCAAATCTGAAAAGCTAATGATATCCCCTTTAGACTTCCTTTTGCTCTTACGTGCCTCCTTAGAAGAACCAAAAATTTCTCCATCAGTAATAATAGCCATTTTAATATCTGGATACTCGAAACCTTCGTTAATACTACCAGAAGTTATAATTACTTGGTTTGATTTAATACTACGTTTTTCATCTTCTACAAAGCTACATACAAGGCCTAAATCCATTAAAGTAGATTGTAGCCTTCTTCCTCGTTCTTTAGTTCCTGATAAAATTATAATCCTATAACCTTTATATTGATAGTGATTTAATTCTTCTTTTAATAGATTCATATCATTATGAAAAGATTGCATGGATTTTGTTGTAAATCTTATTAGGGACTCAGGATTAAATTTGGAATTGCTCTTTAACAATGCTGAATTCACTATACAAACATTTTCTTTTGCATTGTCCACTATATCCGTGTATTCATAATTAATATTCTCATGACCTGGAAGAACTTCTCCAGCTTCTAAAACATAAGAGTATTTTAGTAAAAATTGTTCCCTAATATTTTTAACCCTTTCTTCTATCCTTCTTGGTTCATCAATAAATACCACACTATTATCTTTAAAATACCTAAATATATTTGACAAATATTCTTTAGGTATATAAGGAATAATCATATCCATGTTCGAAATATATAATTTTTCATTAAGTTCCTCAAGATAACCCATAAACTTATCTTCTATATTTTCTCTAACTTTAGAGCCTTTTTCTAACCTATTAGTTGCACTTTTTAAAGCCCTTTCCATACTTTTAATAATATTATCCATATAGTCATCTAAGATTAATACTTCTTTTGCTGGTGATACAAATATAGAATCAATCATTTCTAAAGACCTTTGAGTTTCTATATCAAATGTTCTTATGGAGTCAATCTCATCATCGAACATCTCAATTCTATAAGGGTTTTCATTATTAGGTGGAAATATATCAATTATTCCTCCTCTTATACTAAATTGTCCTATTCCTTCTACCATACTTTTTCTTTCATAACCACAAGTTAGAAGCTGTGTTGCTAATTGTTCCAACAATATTCTACTTTTTGAATTGATTTTTATTGATTCTCTTTTAAATAATGTAGGATTTATGAGTTTATTTAATACTGCCTCAATATGAGCAACAACAATTACTGGTTCTCCTTCAACCAAACGAGAAAGGACTTTTAATCTTTCATTAGCTCTTTCAGAGCTAATAGCATCTACTTTGTAAAACAATATATCTTTATTTGGGAATATCTCTACCATGTGCTCATCAAAGTTCTTAATATCCTCATAAATTCTCTTAGCTTTCATTTCATCATAAGTAAGTATCAAAATTTGCTTGCCTAAATGTTGATTTAGGGCATAAGAAATATGCCCTATATTCTGATCAATAATCCCGTAAGTTGATATAGGGCTCTTCTTTTCTTCTATATTCTTAATCAATTCTTTGTAAGAAGCTAAGTTTTTCAAAGAATCAATAAACATGTTTTCCATTATATCAGCGCTCCTTAACTTTAACATAGGCCTTAAGCCCAGGAATTATTCCTGGGCTTGTTCTATTTTTTATTGAATTCGTTCATTGCTCTATCTATATCATAAGCTATAATTGTTTCTATGGCCAGAGCAGCTTTTTCTATAGCAGAGTCTATGTCCATTCTTTCATCTTTATTGAATCTACTTAAAACAAAATCTGCTAAATCTTGTCCTCCTCTTTTATTTCCTATTCCAATCTTTACCCTTGGGAAATCCTCCGATTGAAGATGATAGATTATAGATTTCAATCCATTGTGGGAACCAGCACTACCTTGCTTTCTAATCCGAATGGTTCCAAATTCTATATCTATATCGTCCACTGCAACTATTACATTCTCCAAGGGCAGTTTATAGAAATTGCACAAGTCTAATAAAGCCATGCCACTATTATTCATATAGGTTTGAGGTTTCATTAGTATTACTTTTTTACCCCCAATGTATCCTTCTCCATATATTGATTTATACTTTATCTTATTTATTATAATATTATTCCTATTGGCTAATAAATTTATAGTATCAAAACCAACATTATGTCTAGTATTAGAATAATCCTTACCAGGGTTTCCCAACCCAACTACTGCAAACAATTCATCACCTCTTGAATTAATCAAATAATATGCTTACAGACTCATTAAAATGAATTCTTCTTATTGCTTCAGCAAAAATAGGCGCTACACTCACTACTTCAATCTTGTCAATTCTTTTGCTCTCTGATAAAGGTATAGTATCCGTTGCTATGAATTTTTCAATTACTGAGTTTTCAATTCTTTCAATAGCTGGTCCTGATAGTACTGGATGAGTAGCACAACAGTAAACAGTTTTGGCTCCATAGTTTTTTAATACTTGAGCTGCTTTAGTTATTGTCCCTGCTGTATCTATTATATCATCCACTATTATAACATTTTTCCCTTCAATATCTCCAATGACATTCATTACCTCTGAAACATTGGCTTTTGGCCTTCTTTTCTCTATAATAGCTATAGGTAAATCTAGTAGATTGGCAAAATTTCTCGCTCTAGCTACTCCACCTAAATCTGGAGATACTATAACAGTTTCTCTATCAACAATATCTTTGAAATATTCTGCTAAGATGGGTACACCAGATAAGTGATCCACAGGAAGATTAAAATATCCTTGAATTTGTCCTGCATGTAAATCCATACTTACTACCCTATCTATACCAGCTACAGTTAACAAATCTGCAATTAATTTTGCAGTAATTGGTTCCCTTGCCTTTGTTTTTCTATCCTGTCTTGCATAACCATAGTAAGGGATTACTGCATTAATTCGCCCTGCAGAAGCTCTTTTAAAAGCATCTATAAGTATTAATATTTCCATTAAATTATCATTTACTGGAGTACAGGTAGGCTGAATAATAAACACATCACTACCTCTAACAGTCTCATCGATATTTACAAATATTTCTCCATCACTAAATCTACCTACTTCACAACAACCAAGAGGTACATTTAACTCTTTACATATGTTTTCTACCAATTCCCTATGAGCATTCCCAGAAAAAACTTTAATCTCACCTTTACGTAATTTCATTTTAAATTCCTCCTATCAGTTTACTTATCTTTTTTGTAACCTTTTTTTTCAACCCATCCATCTTTATTAACTTGTCTAGCCCTAGCAATGGATAGACTACCTTCTCCTACCTCTTCAGTTATAGTTGACCCAGCAGCTATATATCCCCATTCCTTCACAACTACAGGGGCAACTAAATTAGAATTACTACCAATAAATACATTATCTTCAACTAAAGATCTAAATTTTGAACGGCCATCATAATTCACAAATACCACACCACAACCCACATTTACATTTTTCCCTACATCTGCATCTCCTATATAAGCTAAGTGGCTAGCTTTGGAATTATCCCTAATTGTAGAATTTTTAACTTCTACAAAGTTTCCAATTTTCACATTCTTACCTAAATGACTATTAGGCCTTAAATGAGCATAAGGCCCTATTAAACACCCTTCTTCTACTAAACTTTCACTAATAGTTGAGGAGTATATTTCTACCTTATCCCCAATTTTGCTGTTTTCTATTCTACAATTTTCTCCTATTATACAATCTTCACCTATTGTAGTTTCTCCAACAATTATAGACCCTGGATATATTATACTATCTTTTCCAATATTAACATCTGGTTCTATGTAGGTATTTTCTGGATTTATTATTGTTACTCCATTTTCCATATGATTTTGGTTAATTCTATTTCTCATAATTTTTTCACAGAAAGCCAGTTGTATTCTAGAATTAATCCCATAAATTTCCTTTGGATTATCAACTACATAAGCCCCAACTTTAGACCCTTCTTCCTTTAAGATTGTAATCACATCTGTTATATAATATTCACCTTGAGCATTATCATCATCAATTTTCTCAAGAGCATATTTTAATTTATTGCCTTTAAAGCAATATATACCAGAATTAATTTCTTTTATATTCAATTCTTCTTCTGTTGCATCTTTATGTTCAACGATTTTAAGGATATGACCCTTTTCATCCCTAACTATTCTACCATAGCCTGTAGGGTCTTCAATATAAGCAGTTAACACTGTACCATCATAATCCTTTTCATTATGATAGCTTATAAGTGTTTCTATTGTTTTATCCGTTATTAGAGGAGTATCACCGTATAAAATAATCACAGTACTATCATCTTCTATATGGTCCATTGCTTGCATAACAGCATACCCAGTTCCATAGGGATATTCTTCACCTATAGGCTGAGTTTTAAATATGACATCAGAATCCATAAACTGTTCTTTTACCTTTTCCCCTCCATGACCTACTATTACATAATTTCTTTCTATATTAGCTTTTTTACTTACATTTATCACATATTCTAATATAGGTTTCCCACATATTTTATGTAGTACCTTAGGCATTTTGGATTTCATCCTTGTTCCTTCTCCTGCTGACAATATTATAGATATGTTCATAATAACACCTCATTTATATTTATCTATCCAAATTATATTTTAACCTATTTAATTTATAAGTCTACACTAATTATATAATTTTCTTGACAATCTTCACCTTTATTATAAATTTTTTATTTAAAAAGTAAAAAGGACCTTAAGGTCCTTTTTACTCAGATATTAAAATTTTTTCATATTCTTCAAAAATTGCATCTTGAATCTTTTTCCTAGTTTCTGCATTAATTGGATGTGCAATATCTCTAAATTCACCATCTGGCATTTTCCTACTAGGCATAGCAATAAATAATCCATTCTGTCCTTCAATTATCTTTATGTCATGTACAACAAACTCTTCGTCAAAAGTTACAGATACTATAGCCTTCATCTTTCCTTCTTCAGTAACTTTTCTAATTCTTACGTCAGTAACTTTCACAGCTTATGTTCACCACCTTCCATAGAAGCCAAAAAAATATTACCAAATATTCTCTATATTCTCTAAACTTTTTAAAAATCCTTCTTATTTTGGAAATTATTTTACTTTTTTTGATTTTTTATTTGATTATGATTAAAAAACATAGTTTTAGATATATTTATAATAGGATATTTAATATTAATATTATTTGATTAAAATCTGTGCCTTACAAATTTTGTAATA